>JBKICS010000252.1:0-5570 GCA_046567015.1 Acidobacteriota bacterium
GCCGGCGACGTGCAGGGAGTGGAGGTTGGACAGAAAAACGCCCAGGTCGAAGACCGTGGAATGCAGGGCCAGGTACTTGAAACAGGACATGACGGCCAGTAAGCCGAACAGCCCGGCAAAGACCGCTCCGCCGACGCTTCGGCCGGCCGGCGGCTCGGGCAAAAGGGCAGGCGCGTGTTCCTTAAGCATGGGTTCGCTCCCGGCGGCGCAGGACGGCAAAACCGCCGACGATAACGGCAAGACAGCCGGCGTACACGGCGGCGCTTGCCAGAAGGCCGATCAGGTACGAGGTTTGGGGCGCAAAGGAAAGGAGCAACTCGAAGTCCACGGCGCCGTCCGGTCGGGCGGCGTAATAGCCTGGCCGGTCGGCCGTCGCCTCGGGCAGCAGGCGCACCAGCCCCGGCGGCAGCCACCAGGCATTGGCGAAGCCATACGCCTCCACGTGCAGGGCGTCGGGCAGGGCGACGCGCCGGTCCGCGTTTTCGGGCGCGCTCCAGCCGGCCGGATCCTGGGGCTTGCTGCCGGCCTGGTCCGAGGCCGGGCGGAAGCGGTCCGGGAAAAAGGCCTCGGTCAGGGTCGCGCCGGGCAGATTGTCGTTCTGGATGGCTCCGGCGGTGAGCGGCGAGACATAATCCACGGCAAATCGTGATGTGGTTTCGCCGGTGGCGCGGCCGCCCGGGCCGTAGAGCAGGCCGACGCGGGCCTTGTTCTCGCCGTTGCCGAGCGTCGAAACCAGCCCCTTTACGAGGTAGCCGCCGAGCTCGGCCTGGCCGGCCTGGTCGAGCCCCTCCACCGGAAATGGCCGGTAGGCGGCGAGCAGGGCCGCCGTGTCGCGTCCCTGGCCGGTCAGCTCGCTTTTGGTGCGTGGCACGAGCAGCGCCTTCCAGCCGGTGTGGTAGGTCTCCTGGAAAATGAGCGGAAATGCGGCCTTGGCCCCGTGGACCCGAAGCCGCACGGCGGTCGGGCCCAGGCGGCGAAATTCCAGCGTGGGCGTGTCGAGCCTGGTTTTGGGGCGCACCACCACCAGCTTGCGGTCGTTGGCCCGGTCCGCGATCAGCCGCGTGGTGGTTGGGCCGTCGCCCTGCATGGCGGCCACGAATTCCAGAAAGACCGGATCGCGTCCGGCCCGCAGATAGACCGTGCCCGGATCGTAGTCGGGCAGGAGCACCTCTTCGGCCAGGGCGGCCACCACGGGATTGCCGCCGCCGCTGCCCCCGGCCGTCTCCACTGCCGCCACCCGGTCGCCCGGGCGCACCAGGGGCAGGAAGTCCTCGTTTTTATACAGATCCACGCCCGGGAACAGCGGCATGGCGCTCAAGCCTTCCTGGCGGGCCAGGTTGGCGTCGAAGATCGGCTTGTAGTCCTTGTAGCCGTCCACCATGGCCGGGGCGACGTAGGCCGGCTGGAAGTCGTCGTAGGTGTAGGCGTGGGCGTAATGGGGATAGACCAGAAAGCGGCACGAGCCCAGGGCCAGCAGCCGGGCCACTTGCGTGCTCGGGTGCTCAGCGTAGAAGCCGGAAAAGACCGGCTCGGCCAGGGGATGGTTCTTGTTGGCCATGAAAAAGGGCTTGGGCGAATAGGCCGAGGTCCACTCGAAGGTGTAGTCGGTGTCGCCGGGCCAGGTGATGCCGATCGGCGGCAGGTAGGCCACCCGGAAGGCGTCGCGGCGGTCGCGCAGGAAGCCGTAGACCGCGGCCACTTCCGGGTTGACGGGCGTCTGGTGCAGGGTCAGCGGCTGGGGATCGCGGGCCGTATCGAAGGGCCGGGTCAGGCCGCCGGCCAGAAAGGGCGAGATGAAGACCAGCACGGCCAGGGCGGCGCAGGCGGCGGCGACGCGGGGCCGGGAAACGCCGGCGCACAGATCGGCCCCGGCCCGGGCCAGGAGCACGGCATAGGGCAGGATCACCAGCGGCAGCCAGCGGGTGGTGTTGGAAAAGGCAGCAAACAGGATCGGCAGGGCCTTTTTGAGCACGAGCTGGTAAAACACCAGCCCGGGCAGGGTGCGCGAGCCGGCCACCAGCAGCACCCCGACCAGGCCGGTGACGAACAGGCCGGTCAGTTCCGGAGTTTTTTGGCCGCGAAAGGGATAGGCGAACATGGCCAGCGTCAGGACCAGCGCGGCCAGGTTCCAGGCAGTGTCCAGGCCGCGCGGCACGGGGTAGACGTATTCGGTGTCCATGCCCGGTCGCAGGCGCAAAAAGGCGGCGGCGTCGGCCGGCTGGCTGGTGGATTCGTGGTAGGCCTCGCGCCGGGGCAGCTCGGTGTCCACGGTGACGTCGCCGTCGGCGGAAACCGACAGGCCCCAGCCGTGGCGAATGGCCCCCTTGCCGAAATAATCGCCGAAAAACGGGGCCATGAAATGGATGTTCATGGCCACGGCCACGCAGCCAAGGCCGAGGAAGGCGGCGGCCAGGGTCTTTTTGCGCGGACTCGGCACGAACCGGCAGGCAAAGCCGATGCTCAGCATGGCCGCCGCGCTCATGCCGACGCCGGGATGCAGCGACGTAAGGCCCAGCAGAAAGCCGGTCAGCACGGTGAAATAGAAGACGCCCGGCCGGCCGGCCTCGATGCGCGAGGCCAAGGTCAGGCCCGAGAGCACCACCAGGGGCAACAGCGCGTAGCCGGCGAGCATCGGCATGTGCCCGGCCACCACCCGGCTTAAGGCATAGGGCGAGAAGGCGTAGAACAGGCAGGCGAGCAGGGCGAAAAAGGGGGTCAAGGCCAGACGCCTGGCCAGGGGCCAGAAGGCCGCGCCCGAGGCGAAAACGAGGATAAGCGGCAGCCACTTGGACACGATCTCGCCGCCAAGGACCGACACCGGCCACAGCGCCAGCCAGTAGAGCAGCTCGAGCTTGAAATAATGGTAGCGGCCGGTCTCGAAATAGGCGTCCCAGGTGGAGAAGTGGTGGCGGGCCATGTCGCGGAACTGTTCCGCGAAATTGGGAATGCCCCAGTCCCAGGTGTGGCCGACGATGCCCGGCCGGGCCAGCACCCCGGCAAAGGCCAGGAAGGTCAGCGCCGCCAGCACGGCCAGGGCAAGGAGCGCGGTCGCCGTGTTTCGTCGCATGGTGTCTTTGTCCCTTTGCCTGTTGGGCGTCGCGTCTCGCCTGCGTCGGTGACGGGGGCGGTCCTGGCGCGCTTCGCCCGGGCTCGTCGCTTCGAAATCGAGAAAAACGACTTGTTATTTTTCGAAATCGAATACCCTGCAGCCTGTCAGGTCAGCAAGGCCACCCGGCGTATTGGCCAGGCGCGGCGCTTGTCTCACGCGCACCAAGACAGAAATATTTTTGCCAATGATGCTTGATTGTTCAGTTTGTCAGGTCGGCAAGCGCGGCCATCGCCTTGGCTCAATGCCGCGCTAGCGCGGCGGCGGGGCCAGGGCGGCCGTAAAGGAGGCGTCGAAAATGGCCGACCAGCGGTAGCGCTGCATGTAGGCAACGGCCGCCTGGCGCATGGCCCGCCAGCGGTCCGGGTCTTCCACCATGGCCGCGATGGCCGCGGTCACGCCGTCAACGGTGTACCCGGCCACCACGCCGGCGCAGAGTGCCGCGACATCCTTGGCGATTTCCGGCACGTCGGTGATGACCACCGGCAGGCCGCAGGCCAGATAGTCCTTGACCCGGCTGGGGTCGGCCCAGCGCGACAGATTGTTGTCTGTTGGGCGGTACAGGGCCAGGGAGATGTCGAAGGCGGGGAGCGTTTCCAGCACTTTGTCGTGGTTCATGACGCCGTGGAGCACCACGCTTGGCCCCAGGGCGGTCAGCCGGCCCTCGAAGGGGGCGTAGACCACACCATCCTCGATGGCGTTGTTGGGCGTCTTGCCGATGACGTGCAGGGTCAGCTGCGGGAAG
Source organism: Acidobacteriota bacterium (assembly GCA_046567015.1). GTDB lineage: Bacteria > Desulfobacterota > Desulfovibrionia > Desulfovibrionales > Desulfovibrionaceae > Solidesulfovibrio. Next base: position 3,852 of record JBKICS010000252.1, read on the forward strand.
CGGGCAACAAGGGCCGGCCAGGCCTCGATGACCAGATCGACGCCCTTGGAGGGGGAAAGCGCCCCCAAAAGGACCACGTCGGCCGGGGTTTTGGCCGCCTTGTCGGGCAGGTCGATCTTTTCCAGGTCAACGCCGACCGGCACCAGCACGTTGCGTTCGTCGGGCAGGCCCTGCTCGCGGCGGATCTCCACGATGCGCGGGGAGATGTTCCAGGCGGCGTCGCAGTTGCGCAGGCAAAAGCGGTCAAGGGCGTGGTAGAGCTTGTTGAGCAGCGGATTGGCGAAGCGCCCGGGCATCCAGTCGATGGTGTAAAAGATCACGCGCCCAATCAGCCCGCATTTCTTGAGCAGCACGGCCACCACGCCGTTTAAGGGATCGCAGGCCACGCAGGTGTCGAAGCGCGACAGGAAGCCGAAGAAGAAAATGAAGGAAAACAGCGCGTCCTTGACGTAGGTGGCCAGGCCCGGCAGGGCCGCGCCGCAGCGGCGCTTTTCCGAGACCAGCCGTCCGGCCGCGTATTTTTTGGCGATGGAGCGGCGGTCCGAGCAGTAGTGGAACGGATGGTAGATGACCCCGAGGCTGTCGCTTCTGGATTTGAGGTAGTTTTCCAGGGCTTCCGAGGGGCCGGCCAGATCGGTGATGTGGCTGATGAGCAGGGCTTTGGCGAAGCGCATGATTCTCCCGCGCGGCGAACTTGGAGATGGGGCCGGCTTTTACGCCCGGTCGGGGCTTCACGTAGCCGCATCCCTCGCGGAAATCAAGGAGGACCGGGAAGGGGGGCGGGGCGGGAGGTTGCGCGGTCCCGGGCCGGTCTTGACAGGCGTTGAGGGCGGTTCTAACAAATGTTTGAACATCGAGGAGGCCCCATGCGCGCGACCGTGACCCAGATCGGCAATTCCACCGGCCTGATCCTGCCCAAGGAGGCCGTGGCCCGGCTCAAGGTGAAAAAGGGCGACAGCGTCTATCTGACGGAGACGCCGGACGGCTACGCCGTCACCAGCTACGATCCCGAGTTCGAGGCCCAGATGGAATCGGCCCGGCAGGGCATGGGCCGCTACCGCAATGCCCTCAAGGAATTGGCCAAGTAGTGGGCTGGCGGTGGCTGCTCGAAGCCGTGGTGCGGGCGGTGCATGCCGAGCAGTTGGCCGCCCATGGCGGCGGCGACGGCGTACGCGACCCGGGTCTGCTCCCCTCGGCCCTGGCTCGGCCCCGGCATCTGGCCGAGTACGACCAGCCCGACGCGTTTGCTCTGGCCGCCGCCTATGCCTGCGGCATCATCCGCAACCATCCCTTCGTCGACGGCACCAAGCGCACCGGATTTCTGGCCGCTTACGTGTTTCTCGACATCAACGGCTGGGAACTGGTCGCCGCCGAAGCCGAGGTGGCCGCCGTGGTCCTGGCCCTGGCCGCCGGGGAGATGGAGGAAGCGGCCTTTGCTGCCTGGCTTGGTGGGCACTGCCGGCCCGCGTCCGAAGTCGAATAGTCCTGGCCCGGCGTTTGGGCCGGGTTACCCCCGCATCTCCTCGATCAGCCGCATGAGCTCGCCGGCCTGGCCGGCCAGGTCGGACACGGCCCCGGCCGCTTCGTCCATGTCCCGGGCGGTTTCCATGGCCACTTCGCCGATGTTGGACACGGCCTGGTTGATCTCGTCGTGGGCCGTGGCTTGCGTCTTGGCCGAGGCGGCGATCTCGCGCACGGCCAGGGCCGCGCCTTCGCAAC
>JBKICS010000253.1:0-8744 GCA_046567015.1 Acidobacteriota bacterium
TCCTCCACGCAGTCCGGGGTCAGCGGCTTGTATTCGTAGTCGTAGGTCCGCAGGAACTGGCTGAGCAGATTTTTCTTCTTGTGGAACTTGTTGCCGCGAAGCTCCACGAGCTCGGGCACGCAGTAGACGTAGTCGTCGTGGTCCCGGGCGTCCACGGTGCGCACCCGGTCGGGCATGGCCTCGGACAGGATCTGGCACAACCGCTCCGGCACCCGAATGAAGTCCAGGCCCTGGGCCAGACAGGGGCAGGCGCTCCAGTCCACGTCGGTCCACGGCCCGACCGGCGCCCAGAAGACTTCATAGGGCTTGGTCTGCAAAATCCACACATGGCTTTCGCCAAAACGCCAGGACAGCCCGTATTCCTCGGCCCAGCCCCAGAGATTGCCGAAGCTGTAGTCCGACACCTTCTGCGGGCATTTGGCCAGGCGCTCCAGGTATTCGTCGCGCCGGGCCAGGGAAATCGCCTCGAATCCGTCTCGCATTTCACGTCCTCGTCTTGCCGCCGCCCAGGCCGAACCGCGCCCAATCGGCATAGCGGTATACCCCAAGGCACACCAACGCCTGCACGGCCTGGGAAACGAACATGGAAATCCACACGCCCTCGGCCCGGCCCAGGAGCCAATGCCCCAGATAGACGGCCAAGGGCAATCGCACGAACCAGATGGAACCGCCGAGGACGAACATGGTGTACAGGGTCGCCCCGGCCCCGGTCATGGCCCCGATGAGTATAAGACCGCCGACCGTAAAGGGAATGGCCGCCACGTTGTAGCGCAGATAAGAAACCGCCTGGGCCGCCGTTTCCGGGTCCGGCGACAGGAAGGCGGCGGCCTGGGGCAGATACGGCCACAAGGCCAGGCCCAGGAGGGTGATGGCCGCGACGCCGACGGCCGTGATCTGGTAGCCGACCCGCCGGGCCGCCTCGGGCTGGCCGGCCCCGATCAGGTTGCCGACCAGGATCGAGGCCGTGAAATTAAAGGCCATGGGCGGCAGGAAAAGGATCGATTCCAGGCGCATGCCCGCCGACATGCCGGCCAGGGCGGCCACGCTGCCGGTGGGGAGCGAGCCGGTGATGGAAAAAAGCACCAGATAGCCGGTGTGCCAGACGACCTGCATGAGCCCCGACGGCCAGGCCACCTTGAAGAGATACGAACTGGCGCAACGCACCCAGCGCCAGCGCGGAAATTGTTTGCGGTCGAGCATGCCGACCCGGATCATGACCACGAGATTAAAGAGCATGCCGGCGGTGATGGAACAAAATGTGCTCCAGGCCACTCCGGCATAGCCGTACTCCGGCAGGCCGAAATAGCCCAGGCCGAAACCGAAATCGCCCAGGGTCGTGAGCGCCGCGGCCAGCCCCCAGGCAAAAAGCGGGGTCATGACCAGCCGACGCGCCCGAAACAACGCATTGGCAATGATGAAAAACGACTGGATGGGCAACAGCAGCAACAAAACCGTCAGGAAATACCGGGCCATGGGCACGATGGACTCGGGCACCAGCAGTAGCCGCAAAAAGAGATCCCGGGTGAGCAGCCCAAAAAGCAGTATGGCAGCCGAGGCGGCCACCCCGGCCAGCAGGCACAGCCAGACATAGCGGTTGGCCCGGGCGTGACGCCCCGCGCCCTCGGACTGGCTCACGGCGGCCACGGCCCCGTTGGCTACGGCCGAAGCCACCACCTGAAAAAAAAACATGGCCTGGGCCAGCACGCCGATGGCGGCCTGCGTTTCCCGATCGATGCGCCCGCCGACCCAGACGTCCACGAAGCCGATCAGGAACGTCAGCAGCATCATAAGAATCTGCGGCCAGGCCAGGGACCAGATATCGCGGTATCCCACCCCGGCGGCCAGCAGTCCGGCCCGTTTATCCATCCAACCTCCATGGCCGCAAGCCAGGCGACTGGCGATACGGGACACCGGGGCAGCGGTCAACTCCCCCTTGGCATTTACGGCCCGCAAAGGATAAGACATTGCCGTCCGGACGCCAGGGGTCTGGTTGCAAAGGAGGGGCAATGCGCAACATCAGGGCCGTACAGCGGCTGCACATGTGGCTGGAGACCGAGGACGGCATGATGCTTGGCCTGGGCCGCATCCAACTGCTGGAACTGGTCGAGGAACTGGGGTCGCTCAACAAGGCCGCCTCGGCCATGGGCATGTCCTACCGCGCCGCCTGGGGACGCATGAAGCAGACCGAAACCGTCATCGGCCACCCCCTGGTGGAACGCTCGGGTCCGAAAAAAGGGTTCCGCCTCACCCCTCTTGGCCATGACATCGTCGCCATGTTCCGGACCTGGCACAAAGAGGTGGAAGCCTACGCCCTCACCCGGGCCAAAGAGATCTTCCCCTGGAGCACCGACCCGTACATCGAGAACAAGACCAAGGCTGCCTCGTCCGCCTAGGGAGCCACCGTGCTCTTAAGCCTTCGCATCGCGCTCAAATCCCTGGCTACGCACAAGATGCGCACCGTGCTGGCGATGCTCGGCGTGTTCCTGGGCACCTTCGCCCTGACCGGCGTGCTGCACATCTCCCTGGCCATGGAACGCAAGGCCATCGAGGAAACCGAAAAGCTCGGCCCCAACCTGCTCATGGCCATGACCGGCAACATCCGCTTCCGGCGGGGCGACATCCGGCCGGATGCCGGCAACACCCATTTGAAGCTGCCCGACGCCGTGGCCTTGCTGCGCGGCCTGCCCGCCGCCGTCGGCGGCGTGCCGTTTCTAAGCTTCCCCATGCCCATCCGGGCGGCCAGTAAAAAAATCATGTGCCAGGTGGTGGCCACCTGGCCGGACTACCCTGCCATTCGCGGCAACTCGGCCCAATACGGACGTTTTTTTGATCAGGACGAGGAAAGCGGCAAGGAGCTCGTGTGCGCCCTGGGGCCGGCCATCGCAACGAGGCTCTTCGGCTCGGCCGAGGCGGCGGTGGGCCAGTCGGTGTATATCTTCCGGGCCCGCCTGCACGTGGTCGGGGTCATGGAGGAAAAGGGCTCGGACGTCTCCGGGGCCAACCAGGACGAGCAGGTGTTCGTGCCGCTTTCCACCTTCATGCGGCGCATGTCCAACAAGGATTACATCCACGGCGTGTACATCCGGCTGGCCGATGGCGCGGATTTCGACGCGTCCCGGGACGCGGCGGTTTCGATTCTGCGCCGCCGCCACGAGATCAAGACCGACAAGGGGCAAGCCGACGACTTCAAGGTGCTCACGGCCAAGGACACCATGCAGGTCAAGCAGCAGGCGCTGGATCTGGTGCAGACGCTGGGGTTTATCAGCTCGTCCCTGTCCTTTGGCATCGGGGGCCTCGGCATCCTGTCGATCATGATCCTGCTGGTGCGGGCCAGACGGCTGGAGATCGGCATCCGCCGGGCCGTTGGGGCAAGACGCGACGACATCATCCGCCAGTTTCTCATCGAATCCGGCATGATGGCAACGGTCGGCGGAGCCGCCGGGACGCTCGTCTCGCTTGTGGTGTTGACCGTGGTCTACCGGCTGGGGCAGTTCCCGGGCGTCTACAGCCCGACCTTGATCCTCGGCTCCCTGATCGGCTCGGCGGCGCTCGGCATCCTGGCCGGCGCGTATCCGGCCTGGCAGGCGGCCAATGTGGAAGTGCTCAGCGTGCTGCGCGACGAGTAAGGGCGGGCCTAGCGTCCGGTCACGAATTCCAGCTCGCGCTCGGCTATGGCCGCCCAGTCGAAGGTGGCGGCGCGAGCCCTGGCCTCGGCCACAGCGCGCTCCCGCCTGGCCGGATCGCTCAAAAGCGCCAAGACCTCGGCGGCGAACGCCGCCTCGTCCTCAAGCTCGGTCTTGACCATACCGGTGGGGAAAATCTCGCGGTAGATCGGCAGATCGTAGGCCACCACCGGCAATCCGCTGGCCATGGCCTCCACCGCCACCTGGCCGAAGCTCTCGTAGTGGCTCGGCATCAGGAAACAGCCGGCGGCTTTTAAAAGCCGCACCTTGTCCTCACCCTGGCGAAACCCGAGCAGATCGACGCTGCCGGCAAGCCCGGCCGCCGCCACTTCCTGCCTAAGATTGCCGAACCACCAATCGCTGCCGCCGCCGATGATGCCAAGGCGGCTGCCCGGACGCACGTCGCACACCCGCCGCCAGATGCGCACCAGATCAAAGAGGCCCTTCTGCGGATGGAGCCGCCCCAAAAAGATGCCGTCATAGACCGGCGTGTCCGCCATCGGCGCAACACCGTCGAAAAAGGTCATGTCCACGCCCATGGTCACCACATGGACAGACGCCGCATCGGCCCCCATGGCGATCAGCGAATCCTTGTCCAGTGAATTGAGCACCAGCATGGTGGCCCCAAACCGCTTGGCCAGCCAGACGCTCACCCACTGGGCCAGATAATAGAGCACACCGCGAATCGAGGGCAGCTTCCACTTTCCCCCGAAAACATTCTCATAGCCCCTAAACGGGTTCGGGGCGATCAGGAACACGCACACCACCAGCCTGGCCGCCGGATTCCTCCAGCGACACAACAAGGCCGGCAGCAGATCGAACAGGAAGTCCGACGGCGCATACACTGCGTCCACGCCCTTGGGATACCGCGCGAAGGGACAGGTCAAAATACGCCACAGATAGATGGCCAGCACGTTCCACAGCCGGTCGGATTCGCTGGTAAACGGCTCCCAATGCACCCGCCACGACGCTTTGACGCCCTGGGACTCCAACACGCCGATCTGCCTTTTCGGCAACAGCATCAACAGCTCAACGCCGCCCGCCAGCCAACGCCTGGCAATCTCGGCGAACCGGACCTCGCTGCCGTCCCGATTGTTCGTATTCACCCGCCCCATAGCCGGCACAAAGATACGCATAGGTGAGTCCTTTTGAGGGGACAGGAACCGGGGCAGCGCCCCGGTTCCTGTCGTGTCGCCGCTACTCCGCCAGGGTCTTCTCGTATACCGCTTCCAGGCGCGCGGCCACGGCGGGCCAGTTGAGCTCCTCGGCGATGAGCCGCCTGGCGTTTTCGCGCTTGCGTTCGCGGCCGGCCTCGTCGGTCAGCGCGCGGACGATGGCCAGGCCGAAGGCGGCGGTGTCGCCCACGGGCGCGGTGTAGCCGCAGTCGTGGGCTTCCATGATGCGTTTGATTTCGCCCACGGCATTGGACACGACCGGCGCGCCCGAGGCGAGGTAGTCGCCGAAGCGGATGGGGAAGCGGGCTTTTTCGATGGGGTCGTCGTCCATGGGCAAAAGCAGCGCATCGGAAGCGGCGAGGTAGCGCGGCACATCGGTGGGCGGTTTTTCGCCGATCTTCACGATATCCGGGGCGAAGCGGTCCTCGTAGGCCTTCATGCGGGTCTTGAAATCGTCGGAGATGTGCATCTTGCCGAGAAAGAGCAGCTTGATGCCGGGCACGACGGCGCGGGCGGCACTGTAGGCATCGAGCAGCGCGAAAAGCGACTCGGTGTAGGTGTGGCCCATGGAGAGCAGCACCTTGTCGTCCGGGGCCAGGCCCAGGGCGGCCCGGGCGGCCAGTTTGTCCGGCATATCGAGTTGAATGGTCGGGCAGTTGGGGATGTAGTGGATCTTCTTTTCCGGCAGGCCGGCGGCGCGAAACTTTTCGATGAGGATTTCGCTGGCGGCAGTGGCCTGGTCGGCCAGGCGCGGCAGGTGGTCCTCGGTGTAGTTGTAGAGCAGGCGCACGGGGCCGGGGTGCTGTTCGATGAAGCCGCCTTTCCACATGTCGTCGTGATCGAGGACGATCTTGACTTGCGGCTTGAGGTAATGCGTCACCAGGGTCGGAAAGCTGATGGGATGCAGCGGAAAGGCGAAGCTGTGCAGGATGTCCATGGGCGTGCGCAGGCACTCGTGGGCATTGAGCAGCATGCGCAGGGTATGGCCGGTATGGTAGGTGGCCATATTGACGCGAGGGAGAAAACGAATGCGCAGGCCGCCTTCCTTGCGTTCGGTGGTGCGCAGCGTGGCCTCGCGCGAAGCGCACACGAGCGTCACGTTGTGGCCGCGATCGGCCAGATGGCGGCCGAGGTGGTAGCAGCGGAAGTAGGTGCCGTAGCGCTCGGGATTGTGATTGAGGAAGAGTATGTTCATTTAGAGATTCGTTTTGACGAGGAGTTTTTCCGGGAGCGCCCGCACGATGGCCATGATGGGTCGCCAGAACCAGGGTGTGTAGAGGGTCGACGTTTTGTCGTGGACGGCCTTGTGGATATCGGCGGCCACGCGCTCGGGCGCGGCGGTCATGCGTGCCGGGGTCGGGGCGGCGGCGGTCATGCGGGTCTTGGTCCAGCCGGGCAGCACGGTCAGCACGTGGACGCCCGAGCCGGACAGGCGATGGCGCAGGCCGGACAGGGCCACGGTGAGGCCGGCCTTGGCCGCGCCGTAGAGGTAGTTGCTCTTGCGGCCGCGCTCGCCGGCCGGGGAGGAAAGGCCGACGATGGTCCCGTGGCCGCGCCGGGCGAAGCGGTCGGCGGCGATTTCGAGCAGCGACACGGCGGCGGTGAAGTTGGTGTCGATGACGGCGCGGGCGGCGGCGAAGTCCTTCTGGTTGGCTTTCTGGTCGCCGAGCAGGCCGAAAGCGAGGACCAGCACGTCGGGCATGGGGTCCAGCGAGTCAAAGAAGGCGGCGTGGGCCGCAAAATCCAGGGCGTCGAAGTGGCGCACGGCGACAGTGATGTCGCAGTCTTTGGTGAGCATCGCGGCGGCGGCGTTCAGGCGATCCTGGTTGCGCGAGGCCAGGACGAGATGGGCCTTGTCCTTGGTCGCGAACTGCTGGGCCAGGGCCAGGGCGATGTCCGAGCCAGCCCCGAGGATGCACACGGTCGGCGGCGTGCCGTCCGGGGTCAGGCCGGCCTTGGGCTTTTTGGGCGGCAGCAGGGTGTTTTTGAGCAGCCGCAGGCCGAAACGGGCGTAGTTGGCGATGATTTTCGGGTTGCCGCCGGCCAGCAAGAGCTTTCGACCGATGTAGCTCGGGCGCAGGTGGAAATCGAGGAGCGTCTTTTTGCGGAAGGCCTCGATCTCATCCATGGTCAGCGTGCTCGTCCCCACCGTGGGGGCGTTGAAGTAGTCCTTGCCGAGCACCGAGCCGGGGAGCAGTCCCTCTTCCCGGGCGATTTCGTTTAAGCGCGTGCCATAATAGGGAATGGCGATGTGGAGTTCCAGGAAATCGTTGTCGAGCTCGAAGATGTGCTTGCGCGTGGCTTCGAGGTGCTCGCGGCCTTCCCAAGGGAGGCCAATGAGGAAAAAGCCGAAGGTGAGAAGGCCCGCTTCCTTGGCCCATTTGGTGGCCTGGATGTTGTCGTTGATTGTTGTGTTCTTGTGGATGCGGGTCAAGGTCTCGGGGCTGCCGGACTCGTAACCGAAGGCCACCAGCCAGCAGCCGGCCTTTTTCATGAGGACCAGCGTGTCCCTGTCCAGCGGCTTGACCTTGGAGTTGGCCACCCAGCGGATCTTGCCGGCCAGGGGAGAACCCAGGATGGCCTGGCACACGGCCTTGGTCCAGGCTGGGTCGAAGGTGAAGGTGTCGGACTTGAAGAAAAAGTCGCGGATGCCGTGATTGGCGTAGCAATCCGTCAGCTCGGCCAGGATGTTTTCCGGTGAGCGCAGCCGCAGCTTCTTGCCGGAAATTTTCGGCGTCATGCAGAAGATGCAGGCCGAAGGACAGCCGCGCGAGGTGGCGATGGTGGCTTGGGGTTCGCCGGTGTCCGGGCGGGTGTAGAGGGCATTTTTTATCAGCGACCGGTCGGGAAAGGGCAGGCTGTCGAGGTCGGTTTCCCAGGAGGCGAAATCGGTTTTGGTCCAGACGCCGTCCTTTTTATAGAGGATACCCCGAATGGCCGGCACGGCGGCCGGGTCGTCGAAATGGGCCTTGGTGAGCTTGCCGACGATGAAATCCGATTCCAGGCCGATCAGGTAGGTGACGTCGGCGAGGTCGAGCTGGGCGAGGAGCGCCGGGTCGGGGTCGAAAAAGATCGCGCCCTTGAGCATGACGAGCAAATCGGGCTTTCTGGCCTTAAGCTCCCCCACCAGGACGAGATCGTGAAAAATTGTGGAGTTGGTGATGCTGACGAAGATGCCGTCGGGGTTTTCGCGGTCGAAATCGGCCAACAGATCGGCCGGGGCCAGGCGCTCGGTCTGGTAGTCGCGAAGATAGACGGCGAAGCCTTCCTGCTTGAGCGTGGCCGCGGCGTAGCCCAGGTCGTTGGGGGCGCGCATGGACGTGGCCGTGGACTGCTCCACGTTGCCCTGGGAACGATCCTCGCCGCGCTGGTAGAACCGGCCGGGCGGGTAAAACAGCATGATTTTTTTCATGGATTCCGGGCACGCTCCACATACAGGATAAGATAGAAGCTGACGATCCACAGGACAAGCGACGCCTGGATGAAGCCGTCGCGCAGGAGGACCAGGGTCGGCGAACCGCTTTTGCACTCGACCAGGGTGATCTGCAAGTAGCGCAGGACGCCCAGAATGACGAAAATCGCGGTCAGGTACAACTTGTCCGAGCCGTGCTTGGCAATGACCTCGGGGGAAAGCGTGTAGAGGATGTAGCTGACGATGACAACCGCGGCCATGATCATCATGGAGGCGGAAACGAACTCCAGATTGTAGCCGTCAAGCGATCGGCGCGTCTTTTCGCAGCCGGCGGCGGACAACAGCAGATCGTCGCGGCGCTTGGCGAAACCGAGAAAGAGCGCCAGCAGAAAGGTCATGAGCACGATCCAATGGCTGGGCGTTATGCCTGTGACCACGCCGCCGGCAAAGACCCGCAGGACAAAGCCCACGGCG
>JBKICS010000254.1:0-2829 GCA_046567015.1 Acidobacteriota bacterium
GAGACCGACGCCTTCGTGACCTTCGCCACCCGCTGCGAGCTGGACGTCATCCAGTGCATCGCCCACCAGGTGCGAAACCCCATCGCCGCCATCGGCGGCCAGGCCAGGCGGCTTATGCGCCTTCGCGGCCAGGACGCCGACGTCGCGACCTCGGCCCAAGTGGTGCTGGAGGAGGCCACCCGGCTGGACGCCCTGGCCCGCTCCGTGACCCATTACATGGACGTGACCGAGCGGGAGCCCACAGCCGAGGTCACCTCCCTGTCGCCGACCCTGCACGCCGCCCTGGCCCAGGTTCTGGCCCAGCCCAACCGGCTCAAGGCGGTTCTCGACGTGGCCGTCGCGCCCGAGGCCGACCTGCTCGCCCTGGCCAGCAGCGACCTCGACACCCTGCTCTTTGCCCTGCTCGACAACGCCGTGCGCTACGCCGACCCCGAGGATCCGCGCGTCACCGTGCGCTGCCAGACAAGCGACGGCCACGCCGGCTTTGCCGTGCTCACCATCGACAACACCGGCCAAACCCTGACCGCCGAGGAGCTGACCCGGATATTCAGCCCGTTTCATTCCTCCGACCCCATGGCCACGGGCATGGGCCTGGCCATGGCCAAGGCCATTACCCGCAAATATTCCGGCGGCATCGCCATGGGCTTGCTCCCCGGGGGAACGCGCTGCGTGGTGACCCTGCCGCTGGCCAAGGATCAGGAAGCGCGGCAGGCCTGAGGCCGGCCGCCGGGATGCCGCCGCCGGCCGGGACAGGGCTTGCCTATCCCGGCCGGCGGCGGCCTATTTGGCGCTGGCGTAGAGGGTCTTGATGGACTCCCCGAGCTTCTGGGCCAGGGGCGAGGCGGCCATGCGATCCATCACCACCTCGATGTAGGCTCCCGTGCCGCAGGTTTCGGCCTTGGCCAGGGCCTGCTCCAGTTCCGCGTTGGTGGTGGCCTTGGCGGTATACCAGTCGGTCAGCCCGAACGCGGCCGGGAGCTGGGTGTAGTTCCAGGGCGCCAGGTCGTTGTAGGAACTCATGGGATTTTTGCACAACAACCGCTCGATCAGATAGCCGTCGTTGTTGAGGCAAAAGACGATGGGCTTGAGGCCGTGCAGGCCGAACTGGCCCAATTCCTGGACCGTCATCTGGTGCGCCCCTTCCCCGGTGAAAAGGACGGTGCGGCGCTCGGGCGCGGCCAGGGCGGCCCCGAAGGCGGCCGGGGTGGCCCAGCCGATGGCCCCCCACAAGGTCTGGTTGAAAAATTCCGCCCCCTCGGGCATGAGCGCAAACCCCAGGCCCATGGACACCGTGCCGGTCTCGGCGATGACCGCGTCGCCCGGGCGCAGGAACTGTTCCCAGCGCGGATAGAGATAATCCGGGGTGATGGCATCGCCGGGCGCGCCCTTGGGCTGGCCCAGGCCCTTGGCCCGGGGGCCGGTCGCCGGCTTGTGGGGCAGGCTCGCCGCCAGAGAGGCCAGGACGTCGCGCATCTCCACATTGGCGAAAACGGCGTGGCCGATGCGCACCTCGTGCTGCATCACCGCGATCATGCGGCTGGGGTCGATGTGGGCGGTAAACGCCCCGGTGTTGAAGTCGCTCCAGTGCGCCCCGAGGTTGAGCACACAGTCGCAGCCCTCCACGAAATCGCGCACCTCGGGGTTCATGATGCGGCCGTCGTAGAGGCCCACATACCCGGGCAGCGTCTCGTCCAGGGCGGTCTTGTCCATGAACATGGTGGCAAAGGGCAGCCCCGTGCGCGTGAGCAGATCCCTGGCGGCATTTCGCAGCCCAAGCCGGGCGATGAGATAGCCGGCCAGGACCACTGTGGACCCGGCGGCGGCGATTTTCTCGGCGATGGCCGCGACTACTGCAGCCAGCACCTCGGGATCGCTTTGCGGCGCTTCCGGGGCGCAGACATATTCCCCGGGCAGGGGCTTGTCGGCCTGATCCTGGGGCAGGGCCATGTAGACCGGTCGGTTGCGGGAGCTCGCCGCCTCGATGCAGCGCTCGATCTGGCAGGCGGCGTTCTCGGCGGTCAGGATGGCGCTGGCGCAGACCACGGGCTTTGTCATGGCGGAAAAGGCGTCGAACATGCCGTCGCCCAAGGTGTGGTGCACGATGCGCCGGGAACGCTGGGTGGAGACGGAAGGGATGCCGACCAGATGAAAGACCGGCAGATGCTCGGTGTAGGAGCCGGCCACGCCGCAAAGCGCCGAGAGTTCGCCCACGCCGTAGGTGGTGCACAGTGCGGCTCGCCCCTTGATGCGGGCATAGCCGTCGGCGGCGTAGGCGGCGTTGAGTTCGTTGGTGCAGCCGATCCAGCGCATGTCGGGATCGTTGTCGATGGCGTCGTTTAAAGCGAAGGAGAAATCGCCGGGCACGCCGAAGACGTCGGTGACGCCGATTTGCTTGAGGCGAGTCATAAGCAGTTCAATGACGGTCTGGCTCATGGGCAATCCTCCGGGAAGTTCCTGGGGATCCGGGAGGTTCGGTCGGCGGCCAGGCCCAAGCGGCCCGCGGCAAACCGGCTCCGGTCCTTAGAGCAGCATACACGCAGCCGCCGCTCGAAGCAACGCCGGCCAGGCCGGCAAGCGACCACACGACCGCATGGACAGCCCGGCAAAAATATGTTGCCATGAACATAACGCCCGCCGGACTGCCGGCAGGCCACGATGGAGGACGCCATGCCCATTGATCTCAAATGCTACGCCACCCTGGCCCCGCTGACCCCGCCCAACGCCAACGCCTTCCCCATAAACGACGGGGAAACGATCCTGGCCCTGGCCGAGCGCCTGAACATCCCCCTTACGGAGGTCAAGATCGTCTTCGTCAACGGCCTGGCTTCG
>JBKICS010000254.1:2839-3296 GCA_046567015.1 Acidobacteriota bacterium
TGGCCGACGGCGACCGGGTGGGCATTTTCCCGCCCGTGGGCGGTGGCTGAGCCGACAAGGCAGTTCCGGCCGTCTCGCCGGCGCAGGCCGGCGCCCCGAGGCGTCAGCGGGCGCAGCGGCGCGGCGTTCGTCTTGTCGGGGCATTTGCCGCCTGGAGCGGCACTTGTTCCCTCTCCCCGGCCGAAACGACCTCAGTACCGGGGCTGTCCCTCGAGCCACAGCGCGTAGGCCGCAAGCCCTATTTCGGCCAAGCGCCGGTTGTTGGCCCGCCAGCGCTCGGCCAACCCCGGCGGCAGGCCCGGGTCGCAGGTCGCGAAATCCGGGCAGGCAAAGCAGAAGGCAACCCCCCGCTCCCCCACGCAATCCTTGACCCGGCAATCCCCCAGCAGACACGTCCCGGTGCGACAGCCCGAACAGCCGCCCTGGCCAAGCCGCGTCAGAACGCGCTCAAAATCGG
>JBKICS010000255.1:0-6191 GCA_046567015.1 Acidobacteriota bacterium
TTGTCAGCCACACGCCGGCCCCCACCACGTCAGCCACTTTTCCATCGACTCCCTGTCCCGCTGCGCCAGGGCCGCCGGACTGACGCCGCGCTCGCTTACGCGACGCGACAGCCCCCAAAAAGCCGTGGATCTGCCCGAAGGCGTGCTTCGCCCGGCCGTGTCCCTGGCCGTGCAGTCCATAGCCGCCGTCGCCGCCGCCACCGGGTCGCAGATGTTGCAGGTGGCCCTGTTTACGAACGACGCCCGGTCGTGCTAGCTACGCCGATGTCCGCCATGCTCGGTTTCACCCCACGCATTTCCGTCGTCATCCTCTGCTACAAGGCCGGCCGGACCATTCCCGCCTTTGTCGACGCCGTGCGCGCCGCCATGGATCGCCTGGGCTGCGACTACGAACTGGTGCTGGTCGGCAACCACAACCGGGGCGACACGGCCGACGAAACCCCGGCCGTGGTGCGCGAACTGGCCGCCGGCGATCCCCGCGTCATCCCCCTGACGCTGGAAAAACGCGGCATGATGGGCTGGGACGCCCGGCAGGGCCTGGCCGTGGCCACCGGCGACGTCATCGCGCTCATCGACGGCGACAACCAGATGCCCCCCGAAGACCTCGAACACGTCTGCCGCAAGCTTCTCGACGAAGACCTGGACATGACCATGACCTGCCGGGCCGAACGCCGCGACGGCCTGCTGCGCCGGGTCAACAGCCGCCTGTACAACCTGGTCTTTCGCACGCTTTTTCCCGGCTACCCGGTGCGCGACGTCAATTCCAAGCCCAAGGCCATGACCCGGGCCCTTTTCAGCAAGCTGCGCCTGACCGCCGACGGCTGGTTCCTGGACGCGGAAATCATCATCCAGGCCAGACGCCTGCGCGCCCGCCTGGGCCAGATCGAGACCGTCTTTTTGCAAGGCGACCGCAAATCCTTCGTGCGCCCCGACGCCGTGCTGGAATTCGTGCAAAACCTCCTCGCCGCCCGGCTGCGCGAGTTTTTCATCCATCCATGAGGATTTTCGCCACCGGCGCCACCGGCGGCCTCGGCACGGCGCTCGTTCCGGCCCTGCTCGCCGCCGGCCACACCGTCACCGCCTGTGCCCGAAACCCAGCCGCCCTGCCGCAATTGCCCGGACTGACCGGCCTGTGCGGCGACCTGCTCGATCCGCCGACCTACGCCCAGGCGCTGGCCGGGCACGACGCCGTGCTGCACCTGGCCGCCGTCACCCACGCCCGCACGGCCGGCCTCTACCAGCGGGGCAACGTCGCGGTCACCACCGATCTGCTGGCCGCCTGCCGCGACAACGCCCCCACGGCCCGCTTCCTCTTCGTCAGCACCCGGGCCGTGGGCCAGGCCTGCGGCGACTACGGCCAGTCCAAGGCCGAAGCCGAGCAACTCGTGCGCGCCTCGGGCCTGCCCTTTGTCATCCTGCGTCCGGCCGAAGTCTACGGCGTCGGACGCGGCGAGGCCGTTTTCGCCCTGGCCAAGGCCTGCGCCAAGGGCGGGCTGCTGCCCATGCCCGGACGCGGCCGCCACGTCATGGCCCCGGTGCACATCGCCGACCTCATCCCCGCCTTCCTCGCGGCCCTGACCGCTCCGGCCGCGGGCGGCAACACCTACACCCTGGCCGGCGACCCCATCAGCTACGCCGCCCTGGCCGACGCCATCGCCGCCCATCACGGCAAGCGCCTGACCAAAATTCCCATCCCGCTCTGGACCATCAGCCTGGCCGCCTTCCTGGCCAGCCGGCTGCTGCGCAACCCGCCCATCGTACCCGACCAGGTGGCGCGGCTGACCTGCCCCAAGGACACCGGCACCGCCGCCGCCCGCCAGGACCTGGGATTCGCCCCGCGCGCCCTGGATATCGACGCGATGTCGCAAGCGGGCTGACAACAGCCCGGGCCTCTGCCATGGTGTCTTGTCGCTCTTTCTCGAAACCTTTCGGCCCCGTTTCGGGGCCGTGGCATGCCGGGGCCGGAATTTTTCCCGGCGAGCCTGCCGCGTCGGCGGCGGCATCGCCGGGAAAAATTCCGGCCCCATCTTCGATGTGACGCCGACCGCCCCCCCACCCGCTTCCCCAGCCCGGGGGCCGGGGGGATGATCCCCCCGGCGGGTCCAGGGCAGAGCCCTGGCAGGGTCCGGGACAGCTTCCCGGCGGGGTCTGGGGCAAAGCCCCAGCGGGGAGCAGAGCAGCACCCCGGCCGCCGGAGGGACCGCAAAAGGAACCATCATGCAGCAACCGTCCGATACTCGTCCGCCCTCGCCGCCGCAGCAGCGGCCGCGGTCGCTGGCGCGCAATTTCCTGGCCCTGGCCTTGTCGCGGGGGGTGCAGACCGCCAGCGGTTTTTTCGTGCTGCTGGCCGTGGCCAGGGTGCTGCCGGTTGACGATTTCGGCCGCTATGCCTCGGTTTCGGCCCTGGCCGGAGCGGTTGCCGCCCTGACGTATTTCGGCATCCAGCAGGTGATGATCCGTGAAATGGTCTGTGACCGGGCCGGGGCGGCGGGCATTGTCGGCCAGGCAGTGGCCTTGCGGATCGGGCTGGCCGTGGTGGCCGGGCTTGGCCTGGCCGTGGCCGGGTATGCCTCGGGCTACGGCGAAACCATGTATCTGGCCCTGGGTCTGGCTTTCGGCCTGGAGATCTGCCGGTCGTTTTCCATGCTTGGCTGCGCGGTGTTCCAGGCCCACGAGCGCATGGGCTACGAGCCGCCGCTTTCGGTCGTGGCCGGTTTGGCGGCCATGGCCGGGGTCGGCCTGGCGCTTTGGGCCGGCTCTGGCGTGGTCGGGGTATTGGGCGGCTTGCTTGCGGCGGCGCTGCTCCAGTTGGGACTGACCTGGCGGGTGGCGCTTCGGCTCACGCGGCCGTCGTTTGCCTTGGACGCACGGGCGTTGCGGACCATGTTTTACGCCTCGTCGGTTGTCGGGCTGGGGGTGTTTTTCCAGCAAAACCTCTTTCGGGCCGGGGCGCTGTCCCTGACCTGGTGGGCGAGCCTCTCGGCCGTGGCGGATTTCCAGGCTCCGCATGAATTTCTGCTCAAGCTCGAAATCCTGCCCCAGGCGCTGATGCTGGCGGTTTTTCCGACCTTGGCCCGGCTGGCTCCGGTGGACGGCGAGACGGCCGGGCAACTCTATCGCCTCATTTTCCGCCACACCGTGCAGGTCATGGCCCTGCCGGCCCTGGTGCTGGCCTTTTATGCCGAACCTGCCTGCGTGCTCCTTTTCGGCGGCAAGTATGCCGGGGCCGCGCCGGTGATGCGCGTGCTCGCCCTGTCGCTGCCGCTACTTGCCCTGGACATGCTGGTCAACAACCTGCTGGTGGCCACCGGCCGGCAGCGCTACGCCCTGTATTACGCGGCGGCGGCGCTGGTCCTGGCCTTTGGGGTCAATACCTTTGTCGTGCCGCGCTACGGCGCGCTTGGCGCAGCCTGGGTGGCGCTTGGCTCGTATGGCTGGCTGCTGTTTTTTTCCTCGCGTTTTGCGGCCCGCCATGGCTTTATCTCCCAGGCCTTGTGGCCGCTTTTGCGGGTGGCCGCGGCCGGCGCGGCCTGCTTGGGCGTGTGCTATGGCTTGCGCGGCCTGCCGCTTCTCGGCGCGGCGGCCGGCGCGCTTGCCTACGCGGCGGTGATGGTCGGCCTCAAGGGCGTGACCCGCCGCGACCTGCTGCAACTGCGATCCGTCAGACAAGCCCGGCCAACGGCCGGCAAGGATACTGCCTCATGTCCATGACAGCCAAACGGGTGGTGGTGGTCGGTTGGGACGGCGCCACCTTCGACGTCGTAAAACCCCTTCTGGCCCGGGGCCGCATGCCCCATCTGGCCGCCCTGCTCGCCCGGGGCGTCCATGCCCCGCTGTGTTCCACCGT
This sequence comes from Acidobacteriota bacterium, assembly GCA_046567015.1. Classification (GTDB taxonomy): domain Bacteria; phylum Desulfobacterota; class Desulfovibrionia; order Desulfovibrionales; family Desulfovibrionaceae; genus Solidesulfovibrio. The sequence continues at coordinate 3,848 of JBKICS010000255.1, forward strand.
GCCGCCGGTGACGCCGGTCGCCTGGACGAGTTTCGCAACCGGGGCCAGCCCCGGCCGCCACGGCATTTTCGACGCGTTGGTCCTGGACCCGGCCAGCCACGAGGTGCGCTTCGTGTCGGCGGCCATGCGCCGCCTGCCGCCGATCTGGCGGGTGCTGTCCGACCGGGGCCGGCCGGCCGGGGCCGTCAACGTGCCCGTGACCTGGCCGCCGGACGTCGTAGATGGATTTGTCATCCCGGGCATGTTCACGCCGACCCACATCGAGGAGTTCACCTCGCCGCCGGAAATCCGGGCCGAAATCGAAGCCAGGTTCGGAACCTGCCGCGAATCGCCCATGCTCGACCCGGACCCGGCGAAATATTTGCAAAACCTGCTCAATGGCGTGGACGCCCGCTGCGAGCTGACCCTGTGGCTCATGGCCCGGCGGCCGCTCGATTACTTCTGCTCGGTCTTCATGGAATCCGACCGGGTGCAGCACTTCTTCTGGGGCTATCGCGACCCGGCCCACCCGCGCCACAAGGAGCTGGGGCAGGCCATCGAGGCGGTCTACGAGCGCCTGGACGCGGCCCTTGGCCGCATCGTGGCGGCGGCCGGCGCGGACACGGCCGTGGCCATCGTCTCCGACCACGGGGCCGGGCCGCTGACCCGTTCGATTTTCCTCAACAAGTGGCTCATCGACAACGGCCTGCTGGTGCTCACCGGCGACATGGCCAAGACCCTGGCCGGCCATCGGCCGCCCTCGGGCTTGCGGCGGCTGGTCGCGGCGGCGGCCAAGGCCGTGCTGCCCCGATCGGCCATCGAGGCCCGGCGGCGGGCCAAGTCCGCCGCCCACGCCCGCATCAACAACCTCTTTTCCTCCATCGTCGATTGGCAGCGTTCGGCCTGCGTCTCGGAAGGCATCGCCGGCGGCATCTTCTTCAACCCGGCGGTGGTCGCCGAGGCCGATCGGCCGGGGCTTGTCGCCCGGCTCAAGGAAGGACTGCTCGGCATCGTCGATCCCGACACCGGGGCCCATCCGTTCATGGCCGTCCAGAGCCGCGAGGAACTCTACCAAGGCGAGGCGGTTACTGGCGCGCCGGATGTCATCACCCTGTGCGGCCCTGGCTATCAGGTGCTGGTGCCCCACGAGATCGCGCTCTACGAGCAGGGCGCGCCGACCGGGCTGTTCGCCGGCCACAAATGGAGTGGACGCCACGAGCAGTACGGCGTCTTCGCCCTGGCCGGACCGGGGGTCGCGGCCGGCATCGAGCTTACCGACGCGCAGATGCCGGACGTGACCCCGACGCTGCTCTACGCCCTGGGCGAAGCCGCCACCCAGGACATGGACGGCCGAGTGCTGGCCCAGGCGTTCACCCCTGAGACCCTGGCCGCCCGACCCATCGCCGGGCCGGTGGCCGCCGCCGACCCGGTCGGCCTGGCGAGCCTCGACGCCGCCGGCGCCGAGGCCATGGCCGAGGAATTGTCGGATTTGGGGTATATGTGAGGGGTAAAGAGAGAGAAGACAGAGAAGAGGAAGATGCCTCCGGCGGCCGGAGGGATGATCCCCCCGGACCCCTGCAATGGGAGAAGTTTCTAAAGGGGATGTTGGCGCCGGGCCGGCAAGTCGGTCGGCTGGGGACCGGGCAACCCGGCGAAGGCGCTTGACGAGGACCACCGTTGCTCCGGCAGCGGGGGAGGCTGCGCCCCCGCTTTCTCGTTGCGCGCTTGTTGCCTTGCTTCCCGGGCGGTTGCATCGTATGAGGGCGCGTAAGGAACCAAGCGAACCCTATGGCCGATGACGACACCCTGTTCGAGCTGTTTGCCGAGAGCTGTCTGGAACAGTTGCGCGGCATCGAAACGGCCATCCTCGATCTCGAATCCGTTCGCCCGGACGAACTCGGTTCCAAGGTCGCCGCCATCTTCCGCGCCGCCCACACCATCAAGGGCGACGCCGGAGCCATCGGCGCGGCCCATCTGGCCGCCCTGGCCCATTGCATCGAATCCGTCCTGGACGCCGTGCGCCAAGGCCAGCTCGCCGTGGCTCCAGCCATGATCGGCGAACTGCTCGGCGTGTTCGACGTCCTCAAGGCCATGGCCGAGGACGTCAGAAACGACGCCGGCCGCGACATCGTCCCCCACGTCGCCCGCCTGGAGGCCTTGCTCGCCCCGCCGGCCCCGGCAGCCGGCCCATCCGGAGCCGACCGGAGGCCGCAGGCCGTCCCGCCCGCCAACGGCGATGCGTCCCCGGACGACGAGGATCCGCTGCCGGCCGACGGCAACGACGAGGCCTTGCCCCGCAAACCCGGCCCGAACGACGACCGCATCCGCAAACTGGCCATCCCGGCCCGTGAACTCGATATCCTGG
>JBKICS010000256.1:0-2798 GCA_046567015.1 Acidobacteriota bacterium
CTCTACGTCTTTCGCGCCCTGGCCGGGGAAGCGGTGCCGGCCAACGCAGGCTGCCTGCGCCCGCTGACCGTCATCACCAAACCCGGCACGGTGGTGGACGCCAAAAATCCGGCAGCCGTGGCCGGCGGCAACGTCGAAACCTCCCAGCGCCTGGTGGACGTGATCCTTCGCGCCATGGCCGAGGCCCTGCCGCAGCGCATACCGGCGGCCTCCCAGGGCACCATGAACAACCTGGCCATGGGCGGCGTCGATGCCCGCACCGGCGCGGCCTTCACCTACTACGAGACCCTGGCCGGCGGCGCCGGGGCCGATGCCTCCGGTCCCGGGCAATCGGCCGTGCACTCCCATATGACCAATACGCTCAATACCCCCATCGAGGCTCTGGAATACGCCTATCCGCTGCGGGTGACGCGCTACGCCTTGCGCCCCGGTTCCGGCGGGGCCGGGAAGCATGCCGGTGGAGCGGGGCTGGTGCGCGAGATCGAGGCGCTTGGCCCCATGGAGGCCACGGTGCTCTCGGATCGCCGGCTGCACGGTCCGTGGGGGCTGTCCGGCGGCGGCGAGGGAGCGCCGGGTGTCAATGTGGTGACGCGTACCGACGGCGAGCTGGTCATGCCGGGCAAATTTCACACCCGGCTGCTCCCCGGCGACCGGCTGCGCATCGAAACGCCGGGCGGCGGAGGGTTTGGCCGGTCAACCTGATTGCAATTTTTTGCGCCCTCGCATAAGGCGTGGCTTCCCGGCGCTCCGGGGTTCCGGATTTGGCGCTTTCCTTTTGCCGTGCCATCCTGTAGCATAGCCCATTTCGTAATTCTGCCATTGTGTTAGCCGATTTGACCCACAATCCGCTCCGCCCAGGCGGGCAGGAGCGAACATCTTGGAGGAAGCCTTGGAATATACCGTTACTCAGATTTCGCCTGTCAAAACACAGGTTAACGTAAGCGTTCCGGCCGAAGAGGCCACTGCCGCCCTGTCCACCGCCGTGGCGCTTTTCCGCTCCAAGGCCGACCTCAAGGGCTTCCGCAAGGGCAAGGTGCCGGCCAGCGTCGTCGAGCAGCGCTTCAAGAAAGAGATCGTCCACGAAGCCACCACCGACCTGATTAACGTCCATATCAACGAGATCATGGGCGAACTGAAGCTGTCGCCCCTGGCCGGCCTGGACGTGAGCGACGCTGCCCTGTCCAAGGGCGAGCCCCTGGAATATACCTTCAGCTTCGAGCACGCCCCGGCCTTCGACCTGCCCGAGTACAAGGGGCAGGCTATCGAGGAAGAGGACGTCGTGGTCAGCGACGCCGACATCGACGCCGTCATCGAGCGTGTGCGCAAGAACCTGGCCGAAGTCGCCCCGATAAGCGAAAACCGCACCCCGGCCGACGGCGACGTGGTGTCCGTGACCTTCGAGGCCTTCGAAAACGGCGTGGCCATTCCGGGCGTCCGGGCCGAGAATTTCGAGATGACCCTTGGCGAGGGCCAGTCCCTGGCCGAGTTCGAGGCCCTGGTCAAGACCGTGCCCGCCGGCTCCGAGGGACAGGGCGAAATGACCTTCCCGGCCGACTTCATCAATAACGACCTGGCCGGCCGCACCGTGACCATGAAGGTCGCCGTCCACGTCATCAAGGTCCGCACCCTGCCGCCGGTGGACGACGAGCTGGCCAAGAAGGCCGGCAACTTCGAAAACCTGGACAAGATGCGCGAAGCCATTACCATGTCCTACAAGAAATCGCGCGAGGACCTGCACCGCTCGTCGGCCCAGAAAAAGCTGCTCGACAGGTTGCTGGCTTCCGTCGATTTTCCGCTGCCGCCGACCACCGTGGAACAGCAGCTGGGCCAGATGGTTCAGGAGTTCGTGGGCCAGCTGGAGCGCCGGGGCAAGAGCCTGGAGTCCACAGGCAAGTCCCTGGCCGAAATCGAAGTCGAGATGAAGCCCCAGGCCGAGGAGCTGGTCAAGACCCAGATCTTCCTCTCCGCCGTGGCCGCCAAGGAAGAGCTCACCGTCACCCCCCAGGAGATGGACGCGTTCTTCTACCGCCTCTCGACCCAGGTCGGCCAGGACGTCATCCTGCTCAAGCGCTACTACGAGGACAACGGCATGATGATCATGGTGCGCGACAAGCTCTTGGCCGACAAGGCGGCGGACCTGATCTACGCCAGCGCCCTGGTGACCAAGGTGGCCCCGACCGCGCCGGCCGCCGAGGCCGAGACCACGGCCTAGGTATCAAGGATCGTTTATTGCAGGAGCATTCCAACAGGACGAAGCGGCCGGAACATGCCGGACGCTTCGTCCCATAACCGAAGCCGGGCGGTCGTGGCGGTCGCGGTTTGCGGACAAAACCGTCGCAAGCCGTCGCCCCCGGCACACCAGAGGGAACGAGATGGCCACCATCCCTATCGTCATTGAAACGACCGGCCGCACCGAGCGGGCCTACGACATCTATTCCCGGCTGCTGCGGGACCGCATCATCCTGCTTGGCGACGCCGTCGACGACCACATCGCCAACCTGATCTGCGCCCAGCTGCTCTTTCTCGAATCCGAGGATCCCGAGAAGGAAATTTTCATGTACATCAACTCGCCGGGCGGCGTCGTTTCGGCCGGCCTGGCCATCTACGACACCATGCGCTACGTGTTGCCGCCGGTTTCCACCCTGTGCATGGGCCAGGCCGCCAGCATGGGCGCGCTGCTCCTGTGCGCCGGAGCCACGGGCATGCGCTACGCCCTGCCGCACAGCCGCATCATGATCCACCAGCCCTCGGGCGGCTACCAGGGCCAGGCTACGGACATCGAGATCCATGCCAAGGAA
>JBKICS010000257.1:0-4089 GCA_046567015.1 Acidobacteriota bacterium
CGGCCTGGGAGGTGGAACTCGTCTGCCTGGCCTCGTCCCCGCGCGCCATAAAGCACCGCACCGAGGTACATCTGCACCACGGCACCCGCGAGATTCTGGCCCGCATCCATCTGCTGGACCGCGACAAGCTCGAACCCGGCGAGACGGCCGTGTGCCAACTCCGTTTTCCCGAGCCCCTGGCCGGGGTCCACGGCGACCGGCTGGTCATCCGCTCGGGCGCGCCGCTGCGCACCATGGCCGGCGGCCGGCTGCTGACCCCCCTGGCCCGCAAGCTCAAGCGCCACACCGAAGAAACGGCGGCGGTCCTGGCCGAACTGGCCGCTGCTTCGGGCGCGGGCTTGGCCGCTCTGCAACTGCGCCGGGCCGGGGTCGAGGGACTGGGCTTCGCCCGACTCATGACGCTGACCGACCTCGAATCCAAGGCCCTGGACAAGGCGCTTGCCGCGATGTGCGACAAGGGCGGCGCGGCGCTGGTCGACCGCGAAGGCAAGGAAGGCCGCCACTACGTCCACGGCGACACCGTGGCCGCCCTGGCCGCCGGGCTTCTCGAATACGTGGCCGCCTTTCACAAGCGCGAACCGCTCAAGCTCGGCGTCTCGCGCAGCGAACTGGCCTCCACCTGGGGCAAGGGGCTGACCCCCAAGCTCTTTCACTTCATGGTCGAGCGACTCCTTCGCGCCGGCAAGCTAGCCACCGAGTCCGACGTTATCCGCCTGCCCGACCACAAAGTGTCCCTGGCCTCGGACCAGGCCAAGCTGCGCGGCATTCTCCTGGCCGCCTACCAGAAGGGCGGGCTCACCCCGCCCAACATCAAGGACATCCTCGAACCGCTGGATCTGACCTTCAAGGAGGCCCAGCCGGTCTACAAGGTGCTCCAAGACGAGGGGCTCATCGTCAAGGCCCAGGAAAACATGTATTTTTGCGCTACGGCCATAAAAGCGCTCATCGAGAAGGTCCAGGCCTACTACGCCGCCGGGGCCACGGACATGGGGCCGGCGGAATTTCGCGAGCTGACCGGACTGTCGCGCAAGTTCCTCATCGCCCTGCTCGAATACCTGGACAAGGAAAAGATCACCGTGCGCGTCGGTGACAAGCGCCAGTTGCGCAAACGCGCATAGCGCCAGCGTAGACGGCGGCGCAGCTGCGGCCCGGGTGCGAAGCGACCGTGTGGGCGGCGCGCCCGATTGCTCCCGGCGCGCGGCCCCGGTCCCGGATGTTGACGGCGCCGCGCCCGCGCCAAGCCGGCGGACAACGCCGTGAACGGCCAACCCGGCCGGCCCCGGGCCGGCCTAGCCCCGGATAGCGCCGAACATGAAACAGACCATTTTCGCCATCGGCGACATCCACGGCCACGCCAACCGGCTGAGCGCCCTGCTCGGCCGCCTGGCCGGCCTCGACCCCGCCGCCCGGCTGGTGTTCCTGGGCGACTACATCGACCGTGGGCCGCGCGCCCGGCAGGTGGTGGACCGGCTGCTGGCCCTGCGGGCACAGCGGCCCGATACCGTCTTTCTCATGGGCAACCACGAGGCGGCCCTGGCCCGCTACGACGCCTCGCACTCCCCCGAGGATCTGCGCCTGCTGCGCGGCTTCGGTTTCCAGGCCACGCTTGACAGCTACGAAAGCGCCCCCGGCGTGACCGGACTGGACTTCATGCCCGAAGGCCACCGGCAGTTCTTTCGCAGCCTGGGCCGCTGGTTTCGTTTCGGCCCCTACACCTTCTTCCACGCCCCCCTGCCCTACGGGACCGATCCCGACGCAGCCGACGCCCAGGCCCTGGAATATCTGCTTTCCAACCGGACCCTGCCCGGCGACAACTGGGCGCGAAACGGCCAGACCCTGGTCTTCGGCCACATTCCGCTTCGCACACCGCTTCTCGCCCCGGGCCTCGTCGGCGTGGACACCGGCGCGGGCTGGGGATCGGTGCTGACGGCCGTGGAACTGCCCACGCTGCGCTTTCACCATGCGTAGGGTGATGGGGAGGTAGAGAGGGAAGAATGCCTCCGGCGGCCAAAGGGGCTGAGCCCCTTTGGAAACCCCACCTGGGGTTACGTCGGGCTTGCGTCGGCGGCGACGAGGGTATCGAGAGCGTAGTCGCCGGAAAGAAAGGCCTGGGCCACCTTGCCTGGCATGGCGTCGTCGACCATCACCGCGTCGAGCAGCCGGCTGAAGCCCAAAAACCGGCCCAGCATCACGAGCTTGGCCCGGATCGTCTCCCGTGAGCCCTCGGCCAGGACGGCCGTCACCATGTCGCCTTGGCGGGTGGTGAAAAACTCCTCCTCCCGCATGACCGTTTCCACGAACACCGCCCGGCGCTCGCGCTGCACCCGGGCCGTGCCGCCGCCCTTGAAGCGAAAACGCAGGGAATTCTCCCGGGGATTGGCCCCGCACACGGCGTCGATCATGGCGAAATGGTAGTCCACCCGGGCGTTGAGGTTGAGGTAGTCCCGGGCGACCAACGCGTAGTTGGGGTTGCCGACCGGCCGTTCGCTACGGGTGTCCAGGAAGGAGCGGGAGACGAGCCCGGTCACGCTGGCGATGGGCGGAGCCTTGCCCCAGCGCAGCCCCGGTGTGGCCATGCCCTGGTAGAGGGCGGCCAACGGTTCGCTGAGCACCGCCTCGGATCCGACCACCGCGCCGCTGCCCGGGGCCATGCCGCCGCCCAGGTCGATGATGAGAAAGGACAGCCCCTGGTCGTCGCGCAGGCGCCTCACCAGGGAAAACGTCTCCTCGGCAATGGCGTCGCCGGCCTCGAACAGGGCCATGACCGCCTTTTCATGGGTGTAGCGCACCAGATCGTGGAGGCTTTTGCACTCCAGGATGGAAAAGGTCGGGCCGTAGGCGTCGGTGAGGTTGAGCGGCAGGGTCAGCTCCCGCACGGCCAGGGCGGCGGCGTCGCCGCGCCCCGGCCGGCGCGTCGCCGGTTTCGGGGCGTCCTGCCAGACGAGCGGATCGGCGGCCAGCACCAATCCCCGGTCGGCGTCGGCCAGCACCCACTCCCCCGGGGAAAGCGTCGTGGTGGCCGTGCCCAGGCCAATGATCATGGGAATGCCCAGCTCCCGGGACATGCCGGCCAGATGGTCCAGGGGATTGCCCATGTCGATCAGCAGCGCAGCCGTGTCCGGCACCAGGGAAGCCGCGTCCACCAGGCTCTGGTGCAGCGCCAGCACCACGGGCCGGGGCGCGGCCGCTGCCTGGGCCAGTTCGTTGCGGGAGCGCACCACCACCAGCCGCCCGGCCGCCTTGCCAGGCGAAACGCCGACCCCGCCGTCAAGCAGCACCCGCCCCGCCCCGCCGCCGACCTCACACCCGGAGGACGCCTGGGGGACCGGATGGGACAACACGGCCGGGCGGGCCTGGAGGATGAACACCCGGCCGGCGGCGTCGATGGCCCATTCGATGTCTTGCGGACAACCGGCCAGGGCCTCGATGCGCAGGGCATGGTCGCGAAGGAGCGCGATCTCGCCGGGAGCGAGCAGCGGGCGCAGCCGGTCCTCGCCGGTCACCTCTTCCAGCACCAGGCCGCCGTCCGGGGCCATGACCTCCCGCACCGTCTTTTCGGCGATCCGGGCCGGCGCGGCGGCCACGTCCTCGGCGTCACGAGCCCGGCTTGGCCGGTAGACGTCGGCCGGAGCCCGGCCGGACACGGCCAGGGATCCCAGGCCCGGAACGGCGGTCAGCAGCATGCGCCCGTCCTGCGGGGCCAGCGGGTCCACGGAATAGAGCACCCCGGCGGTGCGGGCCGCGACCATCTTCTGGCAAAGCACCGCCATGTCCACGCTCTCCCTGGAAAGCCCGGCCCGGGCCCGGTAGGCCAGTCCCCGGGCCGAGAAGGCGCTGGCCAGCACCCGGACGAAGGCCCGGATGAAGGCCTCGAAGTCGCGCACGCCGAGCACGCTGGAATACTGTCCGGCAAAGGAATGCTCCGAGCCGTCCTCGGAGGAGGCGCTGCTGCGCACCGAGATGGCAAGCCCCCCGCCCTTGGCCAGAAAGTCCCAGGCGGCGCGCAGCTCCCGGGCGAACTCCGGGGTCGGGGTCGAGGCGGTGATCATGGCTTGCGCCTTTGCGGCCAGCGCGCCGTGGTCGGCCCCG
>JBKICS010000258.1:0-4768 GCA_046567015.1 Acidobacteriota bacterium
CAGCCTCCGCCACCGGCCGGCGTCGCTTGGCCGCAAAAAAACCTCGCCCACTCCCAGGCGGGAGCGGGCGAGGCCGTTGGTCGATCATTTTTCAAGCGTTGTCGAAAACCCGTTTCCGCAACCCTAAGTGACTGTTGTCGGCTTGCCTCGGTTATTGCGACCGGGCCGAGGGCCATTGCTTGCGGCGAGAAGGGGATTCCTTTCGCCTGTCGACTCCGGGAGAGAACCTCCGGGGCCGCAGCCTGACGGCTCCTCGTTTAGCCGGGTTCGGAACACTCTCGCTGGTTTCGCGCTTACGCGCTTTTATTTTCGACAATTCCCCGAGTACAGAACCATCTCACATCTCTTCATACGCTGTTGGTCTTCCGTATCCGAGTCTCTTTTCCTTGCGACGACCGGACTCTTGCCTGTCGTTGCGTCAGCCCTTATGCACCACTTTCGGGGCTTGGGGGCAGGGGCGACTCGATTCGCCGGCTATGGAGTAATGTGGCCCATCGGCGTATACCGTCCAGCTGTGATTTCGTTGTACGTTGCCTGAAATCCAATTCCTGTTACCCGTCTTGACTGCTGCGGCGTTTCTCGGCCCCTTGGCCGTACCGCTTCCGCGATGTTGCGCGATCAGAAAAGTCTTTTCGCCTGTCAGGCCCGGGTTATGCACCCTGTACGGCCCTTGGTTGGGGCGACTTTCTTCGCCGGGTATGGGAGATGGTGTTCGTGGCAGTTCCTGCTCCTGCTCGGGTTCGCCCTGTTTGGGCTGCCTTCAGTTTCATAGTTAATGTCTTGCCCTGCGTTGTACAGTGACGTTTGCAAGAAAAAGTGAAGTTTTTGCTATTATTCTGAAAAAAAGGGCTTTTTATGGCAACGACCGCTCATGGCCCGCCGTTTGGTCGCCGGTATCCGGCCAGTCCGGCCTCGGTCCGTGCGCAGGCTGCTGCTCCAACCGGATTGATCCGGTTGGAGCAGCCATGGCCGTCGTGTCCCTGTGCGTTGCTTTTTGCCGGCGTCTTCCTGCGGATCGCAGCGCTCGTTGTCACCATAACCGGTAGACAGCAAAAGCGAATTATCCTAGTCACGCCCCGTATGGCCGGGCCGAAGAACACCTGGCCCGCACGGCCGGCCGCTGTTGCCGCGCAGCCATGTCGCCGCGCCTCGCCAGGGCCGCCGCCCCTGGCGCGAGCGCACGGCCGTCGCATGCCTGGGGCCGGCGCTCTCCCGTGGCGACTCGAACCAGACTCCGGCCGGACCAAGGAAATCCCATGCATATCTACGCCGATGCCGACGCCTTGCCCAATCCCATCAAGGAAATCCTCTTTCGCGCCGCCATGCGCCGGGGCCTCAAACTGACGCTGGTGGCCAACAAGACCTTGCAGGTTCCCCCGTCGCCCTACATCGCCGCCATCCGGGTGGGGCAGGGCTTCGACGTGGTGGACGCGGCCATTGTGGACCGGGTCGCACCCGGCGATCTGGTGATCACGGCCGACATCCCGCTGGCCGCCCTGGTCATCGAAAAAGACGCCCACGCTCTCAACCCCAGGGGCGAACTCTATACCAAGGACAATATCCAGGGCCGTCTGGCCATGCGCAACCTGCTCTATGAACTGCGCAGCGCCGGCGTGACCACCGGCGGCCCTCCGCCCCTTGCCAACCGCGACCGGGAGGCCTTCGCCAACCAGCTCGACATCTTTCTCACCCGGCACGCCCAGGTGGACGGGGACAAGAAGCCCTGACCTCGGTCGGCCGGGTTGTCCGGACCGCGCGGCAAGGCGCCTTTCCTTCTTGGCAAGGCGGCAACGGGACCATATCTTTCATCGCAATCAACTTCCGGCTGGACACCCCGCGCCGGCATTGCCTGGAGACGCAACATGGTCACCCTTCCCGAGAGTCACCTGCCCTACGCCGACAAATATTTCATCCGGTCCCGGCGCATCCTTCAGCGGGAAGGGCTCGATCCCTGGGTCACCATGCAGGTCTTTTTCCGCAACGGGCCAGGCTCGATGGCAGGCGTGGCCGAGGTTGCGGAAGTCTTTCAGGCCTACTCGGACCTGGCCGGACATGGCGGCCAGGTCTGGGCCTTGCCCGAGGGCAGCGTCTTTGCGCCCCTGGAACCGGTCATGCACATCGAAGGCCCCATCCAGGATTTCATTGAGCTGGAAACCATGTACCTGGGCATCCTGACCTCCCGCACCAGCCAGGCCAACGGCATCGCGCCGCCGGAGCCCGCCGCCGTGACCGCCAAGGCCCGGGCCATCCGCGAGCTGCTGCCGACCAAGAACCTGATGTATTTCGGGGCGCGGCACTGGCACTGGTCCCTGGAGCCGGCCCTTTGCCGGGCGGCCGTGGCCGGGGGATTCGATGCCTGCGCCACGGACGCGGGAGCCAAGGCCGCCGGCCTTCCCGGGGGCATGGGCACCATTCCCCATGCCCTGGTCCTCATCTACGCCCATGCCGTGGGCCCGCGGCACGCCACCCGGGAGGCGACGTTGGCGTTTGCCCGCCATATCGAACCGGAGTGCGGCCGCATCGCTTTGGTCGACACCTTCAATCACGAGATCGACGACGCCCTGGATACCGCCCGGGCACTGGACGGGGCGCTCTGGGGCGTGCGGCTGGACACGGCCGGGGAGCTCGTTGGGCAGGGGGGCGTCGACGGCAACGGCCGGGATTTCGCCAGCGGCAAGGGCGTCACCATAGCAAGCGTGGCGGCGGTGCGCGCCGCCCTGGACGCGGCCGGGTTTAAGCAGGTCAACATCGTGCTGTCCAGCGGCTTCGGCAACCTGGACAAGGTGGCGGCCTTTGCCGCGGCCGAGCGCCGCCATGGCCGGCTTTTCGAATCGCTGGGCATCGGCGGCTTGTTTCCGGCCTGGTGCGCCACGGCCGACATCGTGCGCGTCGCGGGCCGCCCCCTGGCCAAGGCGGGCCGGGCCTACCGCGAGAACCCGCGTCTGCGCCAAATTGTCTAACCCGGAGCGTCCGTCATGGGAAAGATCTTGCTTATCGTGGACATGCTCAACGACTTCATCAAACCCGACGGCAAGTTGTATTTCGAGCAGGGGCAGGGCGTCGTCGCCGTCATCGCCGAGATAAAAGCCGCCTGGCAGGCGGCCGGCCTGCCCCGGATGTACGTCAACGACGCCCATCCGCACGATTCCCGGGAATTCACGGTCTGGCCGCAGCATTGCCTGGTCGGCTCCTGGGGAGCCCGGATCATCGAGGAATTGCCGCCCGGCCCGGGCGACATCATCCTGCACAAGGATTCCCTGACCATCTTTTCCGACGCCACGGCGGTGGGCCTGCTGCGCGGGCTGGGCGCGTCCGAGCTGTATCTGGTCGGCGTGGCCACGGAATACTGCGTGCTGGCCTGCGCCCTGGACGCAGTGTTGCAGGGATTTGCCGTCACCGTGGTCCTGGACGCCATTGCCGGGGTGGACCTGACCGCAGGCGACGCCGAACGGGCGCTCGACGCCATGGAGCAGGCCGGGGTGGCCTTTGCCACGTCTCGGGAGATGTTCGCGCCGTTGGCCTGACGGCGTTGCCCCCTGTGCCGCCGGCCGCCCACCCGCCGGTCCGCGTTTATGCAACGTCGCTTGGCGTGCCGGAGAACTCCCGGGCAATACGTATCCGAGACAGGAGACGGCGTCCGGCCAGGCCAGGCGAGACTGCCATCGACAGGGCCATGGTTCTGTCTTAACAGTTCGAGAGAGATGCTTGAGACAAACGACACCGTAGCAAAATGGCCACACCCATCATGAGAGAAGCGCCTGTTGTCCTCAAGGATACGCTGCGCTGCCATTGCATCAGCCGTGATCCGGCCATCATCATCACGTACGGCAATCCCATGGCCGGCGCGACCATGCTTGCCCCATTTCTCGCCGATAAAAAAGTCTACTTTCTGGCCGGAGCGTGGTGGTCCTACCTCGATCTCAGTCTCCTTGACCAGACGCGAAAGGTCTTCCTCCTAATGCGACGTGCTTTTCCCGAGCATCAATACGTCTTTTTAACCAACGACAGGGAGGAAAGCGGCATTCTCACGCGTTTTGATATGCCCAATTACTTCTGCCATCATAACGCGTTCTTGGACGAGCGTTTCTTTACGCATATGCCGCAGGTCGCCAAGCGTTTCGATGCGGTTTACACGGCGCGTCTGACCCGGGGCAAACGGCACGAATTGGCCAGGGATATCGCCTCCTGGGGCCTTATCCACGGCCGCGAGGCCTGCCAGGGAAAACGGGAACAGGCCTATCTGCGGCACCTGCGCCGGATGATGCCCGGCATGATCCAGCTCAATGGCGATCCGGAAAAAGGGGAATACCGCTATTTCTCACCGCGTCAAATGGGCCAGGTGTGCAATCAGGCCAGGGTCGGGCTCAGCCTGTCGGCTATCGAAGGAGGGAATTACGCGACCACGGAATACCTGCTGTGCGGGTTGCCGGTGGTGTCGACGCGCGGCAAGGGCGGTCGTGAAGCGTTCCTGGACCCGGAGATCAGCCGCGTCGTGGAGGATACGCCCCAAGCCGTGGCCCAGGCTGTTTCGGAGCTGATCGGCCGGCGCATCCCGCCGCAAATGGTGCGGTTGCGGGCGCTGGTCCGCATCCGGGAAATGCGCGAGGACTTTATCCGGCTCGTTAATGCCATCCTGGAGCAGGAAGGCAAAGCGCCGGACTTCGCGGAGCGCTTTCCGCAAATTTTCACCCACAAAATGATCACGTATCCCCAATCCCCCCAGGCCTTTCTCGAAGAAAACGGGATAATCGAAAAAGTTTAGCTCTTC
>JBKICS010000259.1:0-2794 GCA_046567015.1 Acidobacteriota bacterium
TTGTCCTGATACCAGCCATAGGAGGCCACCACGTTGCCCCAGACCGGTCCGGCCTGGTAGGCGGTATACAGGCTTATGGCCTGGTCATTCTGGTCGAAGCGGCCGCCGCCGGTGGAGAAGTGCTGGGTGGTGGTCCCGGCCGTGAAGGCCGCGCCGAGCATGAGGCCACCTGGGGTCAGGTAATCCACGCCGGCCGAACCCGTAAACGGTGTGCCGGAAACATCGGGAAAGCCCGAAAAATTCCTGAGCGTCAGGGCGCCGACGCCGCCGCCGATCCAGACGTTGACCCCTGTCGGGCCGCGATGCTGGCCGGACAGGTCGATCTGGCCCTGGATGACGGCCGCGCGGGCCAGGCCGCCCTGGATCGGAGCCTCGGCCAAAAGGGACATCAGGCTTGGGGCTGTCAGCAGGCTTGTTTCATAATCCGACTCGATCTTCTGGCCAGCCGTGGTCAGGTGATGGCCGTCCACGAACAGATAGGTTTGCAGTTGGAGGGGGGTAATGTCGGCCCAGGTGGTCACCAGGGCGGCGACCGGGGACGGGGCGTTGGCCGACAGCACCGAGGACGGCGTGAACCCGAACAGGGTGGGATTTGTCGCCACGAACTGAAACACGCTGGTGAGGTCGGCGGGAATGTAACGTACGCCGGCCGCTGTCAGGTACGACCACTTGGTATTTCCATAGGCGACCGCACGTGCGTAGTCGTCGTTGTTGCTTGCGGGGACGAGGCCGCCCGAACCGGTCAGCGTCGACGTGTAAAAGGTATTGGGCACCATGATGGTGCGGGCGCCCGCTGCCTGCAGGGCAGCCACGCTGGCCGTGAATTCGGCCGCGACACCGTTTAAGAAGGTGGGGTTGGCGGCGATCCAGTCGGCCCCCTGTTTTTGCACAAAGATCAGATCGTTGTTGCCGCTGCTCACGACATAGAGCGCGTGGGGGTTGGCGATGCCCCCGGTGGAGGCGAGGAGATAGGCGACCTGCTGGGTGGCGGTCACGTTGCCGGGCAGTCCTCCGGGGGCGGCGGAACCGCCGGCAGTGGCGCTCAGGGGGGCCGTATAGGCGCTGCCGTTGGCGAAATTGGTGCCGCCGGCGCTGACCGTTTCCGCGGAGAGGCCGAACCTTCCCGCCAAGAACGTGCTGGTCATCACCCCGGGACCGGCCCATCCGCCTTGGGCCCCTGCGGCGATGGCGGAAGCGACCATTGCATCCACTGACGCGTTTCCCGTCGACGTGTAGCGGAAATAGCCGCTGTCTATGGTGCTGTCGCCCAGGCCGATAAACTGATTGAACGCCCCTGTGGCGCCGGCCAAGCGAGGCACGATGATGGCGAGCAAGGCGGCAAGAAGAAAAGTATGTATCATTTTTGACATAGATACGTCCCTGGATATCGATTCTCGGAGTCCACCTGGCGAGATGCAATTCAGCTTGTCGTCAATTGCATCAATTGTAACACAAAAACTCTAAGTTATCAATCAGTAAAGACCCCTAAGGCGGAGGCGCTGTTGTTCGCTCGGCGCGTTTCGGAGCGTTGCTCCCTCCGGTCCCTCGCTCAAGTCAGCTCCGAGGACCGAAGTGCCAAGGGCTGAATGGGCCAGGCAAGGCCGAGCAAGTAGAAAACAAAAAAGACAAGCCCCACAAGGCGGTTAAGGCCATGGAGGGTGACAATCGAAGAGTTGTCGTATTTGCGCGTAATTAATTTGGTTGTCCAAAAACCATGGAACCGTAAACAGCAACCAAGCATAGGTGATCGCAATTGCGCGTTCGCCCGTGTCCCTGCAAGGTTTGGGCGAACTCTCAATCAATCCCGGTGGACAAGCCGCTGTCTGCTAGGTTTTTTTAACGAATGTACGGAGATCGATGCACGGCCAATGCTGCTGACAAATAGAGACTTGCCACTAATGCCCGAGTCCCGGCCGAATGGTCTTATTGGCCCGTCGCAGCAGAAACACCACCGGTAGGCAAAACACGCAAAGATAGGCGAGCAGGCGAAAACCATCCATGTAGGCGAGCAAGGTAGCCTGCGTAACGAGCAGGTCATAAGTCAGGCCCAGGGCCTTGAGCTTGGCCAGGACAGGGGCGCTGCCGTGGGCGAGAAAGGCTTGGAGCTTTTGCAGAGAGGCATGAAAACGCGGATTGTCGAGGCGGATGCGACCGGCGAGCAGATCCTGATGGATTTGTGCCCCCCGGTCCACCACGGTGATCAAGGCCGAGATGCCGATGCTGCCGCCGATATTGCGCATGAGGTTGAAAATGCCGGCGGCATTGCCCATCTGCTCGTTTGGCAGGTTGGACAAGGCCTGGGTGGCCAGGGGCACGAAGGCCATGGCGATGGCCAGGCCCAAAAGGACACTCGGCCAGACGATGGAAAAGATGGAAATATCGAGGTTGATCTCCGCGAAGCAATATGACGCGTAGCCCATGAGAAGAAAGCCCGCGCCGATGAGTATCCGGGTGTCCACCTTGCCGATGAGCCGGCCCACGAGCAGCATGGAGAGGACGGCGCCCACCCCTCGGGGGCTTAAGGCCAGACCGCTGTCGAAGGCGGAATAGCCCATGAGTTTTTGCAGGAAGAGCGGCAGCAAGGCGATGGCGCTGTACAGCACCACCCCGACGACGCCGATCATGGCCGTGCAGGCGGCGAAATCCCGGTCGCGCAGCACCCGCAGGTCAACCAGGGGATGCTTGACCCGAAGCTCCCAAAAGACAAAGGCGATCATGGACGTCAGACTCACCCCGGACAACCAGCGAATCCACAGGGAAGCGAACCAGTCCGCTTCCTGCCCTCGGTCCAGGA
>JBKICS010000260.1:0-3087 GCA_046567015.1 Acidobacteriota bacterium
GTCCCAGCAGCTGCTCTCGGAAAACCAGGCCGTCTTCAAGGCCCTGCTCGACGCCACCAGGGATTCCATCATTCTCTCCGACATCGACGGCTACATCCTGGTGCTCAACGAGGAGGCGGCCCGGCGACGCGGCCGGACCGTGGACAGCCTGATCGGGGCCAACCTCTACAGCGGCATGCCCCCGGAACAGGCCGAGGAGCGGCAACGCCATCTGCGCCAGGCCGCCGCCGCCAACGCCACGGTTTGGTACGAGAAGCACGTGGACGGCCATTGCTACCAGGTGAGCCTTTGCCCCATTGCCAACGACAACGGGCTGGTCCAGCTCGTGGCCAGTTATTCCCGCGACATAACGGCGCTGAAGGAAACGGAAAACCAGCTGCGCCGGGAAAAGGAGCTGGCCTTTTCCGCCAGCCAGGCCAAGTCCCAGTTCCTCGGCAACATCACCCACGAGCTGCGCACGCCCTTAAACGGCATCATGGGGGCCACCCAACTGGCCTTGCCGGACGGCGCGACCGAGGATCAGGCCGAGCTGTGGCAGATCGTCGCGGACTCGGGCAAGCGGCTGCTCTCCATCGTCAACAACGTGCTGGAACTGGTGGATATCGACGCGGCGGCCATCGAGCCCGCCCTGACCGCCTTAAGCATCCGGGACGTGCTGGCGTCTCTGACCCGCAGCTACGCCGTCCGGGCCACGGTGAAAAACATCGCATTTGTAACCCAACTCGATCCGCGCATCCCCGAGCGACTGGTGGGAGATGAGTTCCGCTTGCGCCAGATCCTGTCCAATCTGGTGGACAATGCCCTCAAATGCACGAGCCTCGGGGCAATCGAGGTCCGGGCCAAGCGCATCACCTCGGTCCGGGCGGCCTACCCCCCGCAGTACTGCACGTTGCTTTTTCAGGTCCGTGACACGGGCATCGGCATTGCCAAGGAAGTCCAGGACAAGATTTTCGAGGAGTTTGAACTGGCCGAGCCGTATCTGACCAAGCGGGTCAGCGGGGCGGGCCTGGGGCTGGCCATCGCCCGGCAACTGGTCGTGATGCTCGGCGGCCGGATCTGGGTCAAAAGCCGGCCCGGACGCGGCAGCACGTTTTATTTCACGGTGCCCTTTGCCCTGCCGGATTACGAATGCCGGGACGCCTCCGTGGTCTATGCCGGGGAAGAAACCACGTTTTCCCCCGGGGATCACACCGTGCTCCTGGTCGAGGACGAGCGCATCAACCGCCTGACCACCGGGCGCGCCCTGGGCCGGCTCGGCTATCGCGTGCTGGAGGCGGTAAACGGCCAGGAGGCCCTGGCCATGCTTGCCCGGGAGCGGGTGGACGCGGTGCTCATGGACATCCAGATGCCGGTGATGGACGGCATCGAATGCACCCACCACATCCGAAACGGCGAAGTGCCCGGAGTGTCCAAGCGCATTCCGGTGGTGGCGCTTACGGCCTATGCCGGCGAAAAGGACCGGGAGCGCTTCCTGCGCCTGGGCATGAACGACTACCTGGCCAAGCCCCATTCCATCGAGCAGCTCGCCGAAGTGCTCGAAGCCAATCTCAAGGGCCGCCCGAATGGCGTCCCGGAAATAAGACGCGAGTCCTTCCCCGGAAGAACAAGGCCTTGACGGGCGTTGCCCTGGACAGGCGTGTGCTCTCCCGGCCAGGGCGCGGCGCGAGGCCCGTGCGCGACTGGTGGCCGGGCGGCCGGGCGCGTCAGGGCTCGATGCTGCGGGTCACGCCGTATTTGCGCATGCGGTTGATGACGGTCAGCCGGGAAACCCCAAGGAGCGCGGCGGCCTTGGTCTGGTTGCCCTGGCACTGCCTGAGGGCGGCCAAGAGTTCCGACTTCTGGTCGCCTGGCGCTTCCTCCCGCCGGCTGGGGGCTGCGGGCAGTTCCCGGCAGGCGGCGGCTCGGCCGGACAGGTGGGGCGGCAGGTGCGACGGCTCGATGGCGCCCCGCTCGATGACCATGGCGGCGTACTCGATGGCGCTTTTGAGTTCCCGCACGTTGCCGGGCCAGGAGTAGGCCTCAAGCAGGGCCGCCGTCTCGGGGGCAAAGCCGCCGATGTCCTTGCCGCTCTGCTTGCGGCAGGCTTCCAGGAAATGGGCGGCGAGCAGCCCCACGTCGCCCGAACGCTCCCGCAGCGGCGGCAGCCAGATGGGCAGCACGTTGACCCGGAAATAGAAATCCTCGCGAAACCGCTTGGCGGCGACCAACGCCGGCAGGTCCTGGTTGGTGGCGGCGATGAGGCGCGCGTCGAGGCTCAGCGTCTGGCTGTCGCCGACCCGCTCGAACTTCCGGGTTTCCAGCACGCGCAAGAGCTTGACCTGGACGCCAAGCGGCACGTCCCCGATCTCGTCCAGGAACAGGTCGCCGCCGGCCACCTCCTCGAAACGGCCGATGCGGTGGCGATAGGCTCCGGTAAACGCCCCCCGGGCATGGCCGAAGAGCTCCGATTCCAGCAAGGAATCGTTTAGCGCCGCGCAGTTGACCTGGACGTACGGCCCCTTGGCCCGGGGACCGAGTTCGTGAATGGCCTGGGCCGCCAGCTCCTTGCCCACCCCCGATTCGCCGAGAATGAGCACCGGCGCTTCCACACAGGCGGCCTTTTCGATGAGGTTGTAGACCTCGCGCATGGCCCGGGAGCGGCCAAGCATGCCGTGGAAGTCCGAGCCGGTCTCCAGATTTCGCGCCAATTGCCGGATGCGGCGTTCCTTGACGTCGAGTTCGGTGATGTCGGTGATGGTCTCCACCGCCCCGATCACCGTCCCCTGGCCGTCGCGCAGCAGGCAGGCGTTTTTGAGCACATGCACGAGCGTCCCGTCCTTGCGGCGCAGGCGACAGTTCTTGCGGTTCTCGAGGTGCTTTAAAAACAGCGTGCAGTGGGCGCTGCCGCCGGCGGCGCGCGAGATCTCGCAGGCGTCGCAGCCGAGCACCGCGCAGGGCCGGTTGAGCAGCTCCTCGCGGTCATAGCCGGTGATGCGGGAGAGGGCGTCGTTGGCCAGCACGATCACGCCGTCGGTGCGGGTGCAAAACAGCCCTTCGCTCATGGTGTTGATGATCTCGGGCAGGTAGTGGCTGAGCTCGGACTCGATC
>JBKICS010000261.1:0-13213 GCA_046567015.1 Acidobacteriota bacterium
CGGATGCTGCCCGGGGTGGACGGCCTGACCATCATCAAGACCATGCGCTCGGCCGGCAACCAGAGCCCGGTACTGATCCTCTCGGCCCTGGGCGATGTGGACGACCGGGTCAAGGGCCTCAAGGCCGGCGGCGACGACTATCTGGTCAAGCCCTACGCCTTTGCCGAGCTCTTGGCCCGGCTGGAGGCGCTGTTGCGCCGGGGCCGGTCCGACGCCCCGGGCACCTTGCTCAAGGTGGCCGACCTGGAGATGGACCTGGTGGCGCGCACGGTGCGCCGGGCCGGAACGCCCATTGAGCTCAAGCCCAAGGAATTCGCCCTGCTCGAATACCTCATGCGCCATGCCGGCCATGTGGTGACCCGCACCATGCTGCTGGAAAACGTCTGGGACTATTCCTTCGATCCCCAGACCAACGTCATCGACGTCCATGTCAGCCGCCTGCGGCACAAGATCGACAAGGGCCACGACAAACCCTTGCTTTCCACCGTTCGCGGCGCCGGATACAGCCTGCGTGATCCCAACTAAGCTGCTGCGCTCCTCCACGCTTCGCCTGTCGATCCTGCACATGGCCGCTTTCGGCCTGTCGGTGCTGGTGCTCTTGTGGTTCATCTACAGCTCCACCGCCGGCTTCATGGAGCGCCAGACCGACGAAACCATCAACGCCGAGATCCAGGGCCTGGCCGAGCAGTACGGCCAGCTTGGGCTCACGGGCCTTATCCGGGTCATCAAGTCCCGGGTGGCCAAGGACAAGTCCGGCTCGAGCGTCTATCTGCTGACCGACTGGAAATTCAATCCCCTGGCCGGCAACCTGCCCGATTGGCCCAAGTTCAAGGACACCGGCTCCGGCTGGTTCGACGCCACCCTGGAGGACACCGAGAGCCAGGAGCCCCACCGGGTGCGCATGCGCTACTTCCTTTTGCCGGGCAACTTCCATCTGGTGGTCGGCCGCGACGTGTCCGAGCGGCTCAAGGTGGAACGGCTCATCATGGACGCCCTGTTCTGGGGCCTGCTCCTCACGGTGGTCCTTGGCGGGGCCGGCGGCGTGCTCACCAGCCGCTGGATGCTCAAGCGCATCGACGTCATCACCAAGGCCAGCCGCGAAATCATGAACGGCGACCTCACCCGCCGCATCCCCACCCGGGGGGCCGGCGACGAATTCGACCGGCTGGCGGAAAACCTAAACGCCATGCTCGACCAGATCGGCCGGCTCATGGAAGGCGTCAAGCAGGTCTCCAACAACATCGCCCACGACCTGCGCGGCCCATTAAACCGCATCCGCTCGGGCCTGGAGATGTCCCTGGCCCGCAGCCTCACCCCCGAGGCCTCCCGGGAGGTGCTGGAGCAGACCATCACCGAGATCGACGGGCTGCTGCAGACCTTTAACGCCTTGCTCACCATCGCTCAGGCCGAATCCGGGGCGCGCCGCCAGGACTTCACCGACATCGACCTGACCAGCCTCGCCGCCGACGCCGGCGAGCTCTACGAACCCGTGGCCGAGGAAGCGGGCCTGACTTTCAAGCTCGATCTCACCCCGGGGCTCACCGTGCCCGGCAACCGCCATCTGCTGTCCCAGGCCCTTTCCAACCTGCTGGACAACGCCGTCAAATACACCCCGGCCGGCGGCGCCATCAGCCTGCTCCTCAAAAACACCCCGGCCGGCGTGGAACTCACCGTGGCCGATACCGGACCGGGCATTCCCGTCGAGCACCGGGACGTGGTGCTCGAGCGCTTCACCCGCCTGGAATCGAGTCGCAACACCCCGGGCAGCGGCCTGGGACTGTCGCTGGTGGCCGCCGCCGCCAAGCTGCACCAGGCCGAGCTGACCCTGTCCGAAAACGCCCCGGGACTGCGCATCACCCTGACCTTTCCGGCCGGCCGGGCCAAAAGTTAAACTTTCGTTCATTTTGCCGCCATCCCCACTTCATGTCCGCTCTCTATACGGTATCCATCGAACGAGGCGAAGGCCCCGCCCGATACCAGACACTCCGTAACGAACCCTCTGCCTTGTTTCGTCCGATCGGATGGCCCCTCCCATCCACGGCGGTCCCAAGGACACTCTCCCCCTCCTTGAGAAGCCCCTGCTCCCCGGCAGGGGCTTCCACTTTGTGGGCTCCTGGGCGGGGAGGGCATATCGCGGCCTTCCGGCCGGAGCCGGCGAATCCTAACCAGAGTTCATGCGACGGCCATGGCGCCTCCATGGAGCGGCGCTACCTTCTTTTCAACGGAACGCGGCCACCCCCTCCGGCCGCCCCGTCCTTGCCGTCAATCAACGCACGACCAGCGGCGGTCCCCCTCCCGCCGCGGTCAGGACAGTCCCCCCTCGAAAGCGAAATCCCCGCCTCCCCGGCGGGGATTTCGTTTGGGCGAGACCGCGCCGCTGGCCATTGCCGGCCGTCTGCCGGCGCGGGACGCGCCGATTCGATTCCGTTGCAGAGTTCATGCGCCATCCATGCCCCTGTCATCATCACTGCCTATCTTTAAAGTGACGCAAAGGTCCACCCTC
This sequence comes from Acidobacteriota bacterium, assembly GCA_046567015.1. Classification (GTDB taxonomy): domain Bacteria; phylum Desulfobacterota; class Desulfovibrionia; order Desulfovibrionales; family Desulfovibrionaceae; genus Solidesulfovibrio. The sequence continues at coordinate 2,504 of JBKICS010000261.1, forward strand.
AGACCGGAGCGTCGCTTGCGCCGCCTTCGGGGTCGCACCACACCCCAGGCGGTACGATCTCACACTCTCTCCTCCCTCCTTGACCAGGCCCCCGCTCCCCGGCGGGGGCTTCTTTTTGTCCCGTCTCCTCGCCATGTCCGGCCGGACGCATTGTAACGGCTTTTGAAATACCGTACCCTGAAACGACATCCCCATCCCTGTTGCCTGTCCCGACAAAGGGCGGAGGCGTTCCCATGGTTGCGACCCTTTCGACTCCCCGGAGCTCCGGTTCCCTGTTGCGTCGTGTGAGCCTGACCTGGCGTTTCGCCCTGCTGTTGGCGCTTTTTACCCTGTTCGCCACCGGCATGCTCCTGGCCTTCCACCTGGGCCTGCGCCAATTGCTGGAGCACAACGTTGCTTCGGCCCAGGCCTTGATGCTGGACGGCCAGCGCCAGAAGCTCAAAATCGCCTCGGACGCCATGGCCGAGGCCCTCGGAGCCGAGTTGCGCGGCGGGACCCAATCGGAGAGGCGCCAGGACATCGTCCGGGCCATGGTGGACGCCTATCGGTTTGAAGACGACAAGTCCGGGTATTTCTTCGTCTACCAGGGCACCGTCAACGTCGCCCTGCCGCCGGCCAAGGACAAGCAGGGCAAGGATCTCGGCGAGGCCAAGGACGGCGGCGGCGTGTATTATGTGCGCGAACTGCTGGCCCGGGCCAAGGCCGGGGGCGGTTTCGTGGAATACGTCTTTCCCAAACCCGGCCAGGGCGATCAGCCCAAACTGGCCTACTCCGTCATGATCCCGGGCACGGACCTGTGGATCGGGACCGGGGTCTACATCGACAATGTGGACCGGGCCAAGGCGGCCATCCGACAGGAAAACGAAACGCGCATCCGGGAGACGCTTGGCCTCATCGCCGGCTGCCTCGCCGTGGGGCTGGCTCTCCTCATCGGCCTGTGCGCGCTGATCATCACCTCCATCACCCGGCCCATCCGCCAGGCCACCGACGCCGCCAAACGCTGCGCCCAGGGCGACCTGAGCGTGCGCCTGGACGCGGTCGGGGGCGACGAGGCCGCCCACATGCAGGCCGCCCTCAATACCATGGTGGCCACCCTGCGCGAGAACATGGACGCCATCGAGGCCAAGACCGCCGAGGCCCTGGACAAGGCCCAGGCCGCCCAGCGCGCCACGGCCCTGGCCGAGGAAGCCACGGCCAGGGCCGAGCAGGCCCGGGCCGAGGGCCTGCTCCAGGCGGCGGACCGTCTGGGCGGAGTGGTGTCCGTGGTCAGCGCGGCCTCGGCCGAACTGGCGACCCGGATAAAGGAGTCCACCAGCGGCGCCGAGGACCAGTCCCGGCGACTGGCCGAGACGGCCACGGCCATGGAAGAGATGAATGCAACCGTGCTGGAAGTGGCCCGAAACGCCGCCAACGCCGCCTCCACCACCGACGCCGCCCGGACCAAGGCCTCGGAAGGGGCCGACGTGGTGGACCGGGTCGTTACCGCCATAGCCCGGGTGCAGCAGCAGGCCCAGGTCATGACGACGGACATGGACACCCTGGGCCGCAAGGCCCAGGACATCGGTACCATCTTAAACGTCATTTCCGACATCGCCGACCAGACCAACCTGCTGGCCTTAAACGCCGCCATCGAGGCGGCCCGGGCCGGCGAGGCCGGACGCGGCTTTGCCGTGGTGGCCGACGAGGTGCGAAAGCTCGCCGAAAAGACCATGACCGCCACCAAGGAAGTGGACGCGGCCATCGCCGGCATCCAGCAGGCCGCCCGGCATAACGTCGGCAATGTGGAAACCGCGGCCGAAGCCGTGGCCGAGGCCACCGACCTGGCCTCCACCGCCGGCCAGGCCCTGGGCCAGATCGTCGGACTGGTGGACCAGGCCTCGGATCAGGCCCGTTCCATCGCCACGGCGGCCGAGGAGCAGTCCGCGACCAGCGAGGAGATCAACCGCGCCGTGGAAGCGGTCAATTCCATTTCCGCCGACACCTCCCGGACCATGGGCGAAGCCTCCCGGGCCGTGGCCGATCTGGCCCGACAGGCTCGGGAACTCACGACGCTCATGGAGGAACTGCGCGGCGAGGGCGGCCGGTCCCGGGGCCCCAAAGCCCTGGCCTGAGGCCGGGGCGGCGCGGCCGCCCGTGGCCCGACTGGCTCGGGAACTCATGGCGTACATGGAGGAACTGCACGGCGCGGGCGGCCGTGGCCCAGGCCGCCGTGGCTACGACGCCAAAACGCCGGAGGACGTCTCCGTCCCCCGGCGCGGGCCAGCGGTTTGCAGGCCGTGCAATCAGGAACCGAGCTGTTCGCCGGTGAGGCCAAAGCGGCGGGTGCGGTTCTGGTAATCGTCAAGGATGGCGTCGAGGTGGGCCGGGGAAAAATCCGGCCACAGGGTCTCGGGAAAGGCGAATTCGCTGTAGGCCGACTGCCACAGCAGATAGCCGGACAGGCGCATCTCGCCGCTGGTGCGGATGATCAGGTCCGGATCGGGCTGGCCGGCGGTGTAGAGCTCGGCGGCAAGCGCCTCCTCGGTGACGGCCTCCGGGGCCAGGCCCTTGGCGGCCATCCGGCGGCAGGCCCGCAGGATCTCCTCGCGCCCGGAATAGTTGAGCGCCAGATTGAGCGTCATGGCGCCGCAGCCGGCCGTCTTGGCGATGACCCGCCCGAGCACCGCGCGGGTGGCCAGGGGCAGTTCGTCCATTTCGCCAAGCACCGTAAAGCGGATGGCCTGCTCAAGCAGGGTGTCGAGCTCGCGCGTGAGAAAGCGCACGAGCAGGTCGAACAGGAATTTCACCTCGTCGGCGGGCCGCCCCCAGTTCTCCTTGGAGAACGTGTACAGGGTCAGATGGCCGATGCCCAGCTCCCGGCAGCGGGTGACAATGGCCCGGGCGGCCTCGGTGCCGGCCCGGTGTCCCTCGCTGCGGGGCAGCCCGCGCCGGGTGGCCCAGCGCCCGTTGCCGTCCATGATGACGGCCACGTGGCGCGGGAGCGGAAGCTTCTTGCTGTCCAGGACTAGATCTCCATAATTTCCTTTTCCTTCTTGGAAAAGGCCTCATCGGTTTTGGCAATATAGCTGTCGGTGAGCTTTTGCACGTCGTCCTGGCCCTTGCGCTGGTCGTCTTCGCTGATGGTTTTGTCGTTCTTTTTCTTCTTGAGCAGCTCGTTGGCGTCGCGGCGGACGTTGCGCACGGCCACCTTGGCTTCCTCGGTGTGCTTTTTCGCCACCTTGACCAGTTCCTTGCGGCGGTCTTCGGTCAGCGGCGGGATATTGATGCGGATGACCTTGCCGTCGTTGACCGGGGTCAGGCCCAGGTCGGACTTCATGATGGCCTTTTCGATGTCGGCGAAGGCCTTGCGGTCCCAGGGCTGGATGGTGATGGACCGGCTGTCGGGGGTGGCCACCGAGGCCAGCTGGTCGAGCTGGGTGGGGGTGCCGTAATAGTCCACGCGCACGCCGTCAAGCAGCGAGGTGGTGGCCCGGCCGGTGCGCAGCCGGGAATATTCCTTGTCCAGGGTGACCAGGACTTTTTTCATCCGTTCTTCGGCATCCTTGAGCACTGCTTGCATGCTATTCGCCTCCTCTGACCACGGTGCCCACGGGCTCGCCCCTAAGCACCCGGCTCAGGTTTCCTGCGGTAAACATGTTGAAGACCACGATGGGCATGGCGTTGTCCATGGCCAGGCTGATGGCCGTGGTGTCCATGACCCGAAGCCGCTTTTCCAGCACGTCCATATAGGTCAGTTCATCGAATTTGACGGCGTCGGCATGTTTGGCCGGATCCTTGTCGTACACGCCGTCGACCTTGGTTCCCTTGAGAATGGCCTCGCTTTTGAGTTCCATGGCCCGCAGCGCCGCGGCCGTGTCCGTGGTGAAGTACGGATTGCCGGTGCCGGCGGCGCAAATCACCACCCGGCCCTTCTCCAGATGGTGCAGGGCGCGGCGGCGGATGTAGGGCTCGCACACCTCGCGCATGGTGATGGCCGACATGACGCGGGTGGACAAACCCTGCTTCTCCAGGCCCTCCTGGACGGCCAGGGCGTTTAGGACCGTGGCCAGCATGCCCATGTAGTCGGCCGAGGACCGATCCATGCCGGCGGCCTGCTCGGAAACGCCGCGAAAAATATTGCCGCCGCCGATCACCAGGGAAATCCGGGCGCCCAGGGCGGTGGCGTCGACGATTTCCCGGCAAAAATTGGTGATGGTCTGGTTGTCGATGCCAAAGGGCCGACCACCGGCCAATGCCTCGCCGCTGATCTTAAGCAAAACCTGGGAAAACCGCAAATTCGACATGGAGCACCTCGTGATGGGGAAGGGAAGAATCGGTCCGTGCGCCGGGGCGCGCCGGGCTGCCCGCCAGCCTCGCTCCGGCCATGGGGCGGCCATGGGGCGACCGAACGCGCCGGGTCGCAGGACGGCGCAAACCGTGTCCGCTCCCCTCCCGAAACAGACGGTTGACGACGTGGCTGCCGCTCCGGGACGGTCGGGCGTGCCGTCCGGCGGACGGCACGCCCGGGCCACCATGCCCGGGTCGGGCGGAAATGCCAATGCCGGCGGCGAGGCCGCCGGCTGCATTGCAAAAAAAACGGGCCTTGCGGCCCGTTGTCTTGTCGGTGCGCGGCGCCTAGGCGTCCTCGCCCAGGGCCATGCGGCTAAAACGCCCGATCTGGATGTTCTCGCCGATCACCCCGATGAGGTCGTTCATCAAATCCTTGATGGTGACCTTGTCGTCCTTGATGAACGGCTGTTCCAGCAGGCAGATTTCCTTGTAGAACTTTTTGACGCGCCCTTCGACGATCTTCTCGGCGATGGCTTCGGGCTTGCCCTCTTCCATGGCCTGGTTCTTGAAGATCTCTTTTTCCTTGGCGAGCAGGTCGGCCGGAACTTCCTCGGAAGTCAGGCAGACCGGGTTGGCCGCGGCAATCTGCATGGCCACGTTTTTGGCGAACTCCTGGAAGCGATCGGAGCGGGCCACGAAGTCGGTCTCGCACTTGATCTCGACCATGACGCCAAGCTTGCCGTTGGAGTGGATATACGAACCGATGACGCCTTCGGAGGTGGCGCGGCCGGCCCGCTTCTGGGCCTTGGACAGCCCCTTCTCACGCAGCCAGGCGATGGACTTTTCTTCGTCGCCGCTGCACTCGCCAAGGGCTTTCTTGCAATCCATCATGCCCGCGCCGGTCTTGTCGCGCAGGGCCTTCACACTCGAAGCAGAAATAGCCGACATAGGGAAATCCTCCTACTCGCCGGTGGTTTCGGTAGCAGTCTCGGTTGCGGCAGCGACCGCCTCGGCAACCTCGGGCTTTTCGTCCTTATCCAGGGTCGCTTCGACTTCCTTGTTCTGGGCGGCGCCCTCAAGGCAGGCTTCGGCGATGCTGGTGGCAAACAGCTTGATGGCCCGGATGGCGTCGTCGTTGCCGGGGATCACGTAGTCGATGACGTCGGGGTCGCAGTTGGTGTCAACCACGGCCACGATGGGGATGCCGAGCTTGCGGCATTCCTGGACGGCGATCTCTTCGCGCTTGGGATCGATGATAAACGCCGCCTGGGGCAGCTTATCCATATGCTTGATGCCGCCGAGGTTGGCGTTGAGCTTGGCGACCTCGCGGCCCATCATGACGATTTCCTTTTTGGGGAAACGCTTGATGGTGCCGTCCTCGAACATGCGCTCGAGCAGCTTCATGCGGTCGATGCTCTTCTTGATGGTCTGGAAGTTGGTGAGCATGCCGCCCATCCAGCGGTTGGTCACGGCGTACTGGCCGGAACGCTCGGCTTCCTTTTTCACGGATTCCTGGGCCTGGCGCTTGGTGCCGACGAAGATGACGCGGCCGCCGCCGGACACGACGTCGGAAATGAAGTCGTGGGCCTTCTGGTACAGCTTCACGGTCTGCTGGAGGTCAATGATATGGATGCCGTTGCGGGCGCCGAAGATGAACGGGCGCATCTTGGGGTTCCAACGACGGGTCTGGTGTCCGAAGTGGACGCCGGTCTCCAGCAGCTGTTTCATGGATACGTAAGGCATGGAAACTCCTTGGGTTTTCCCTCCGCCCCGCCAGAGCGACCGGACCGTCCGGCACCCAGGATCAACAGGCAGGGCGTGCGTGTTGGATGAACAGCGGCTTGTAGTCCGCTTTTTACAAAAAGGCAAGCCCCGATTCGGCGCTTACTGCAGGGGAGCGGCCTCGACCTCGGCCCGCACCGGATTGATGAGCACGCCCACGTCGTCGATCTCGATGCGCGTCTCGTCGCCCGGGGCAATCACGGCCGGCCCGGCCGGGGAACCGGTGAGGATCACGTCGCCCGGCAGAAGCGTCATGATCGAGGAGATAAAGCTCACCAGGGCATACGGCGCGACCACCATGTCCTCGGTGTTGCCGGCCTGGACCGGCCGGCCGTTTACGAGCAGGCGCAGGGGCAAGGCGGACGGGTCGGCCACGCCGGTCTCGATCCAGGGGCCGATGGGGGCGAAGGTGTCATAGCCCTTGGCCCGCCCCAGCGTCTCGTCCAGCTCGCGCAGGTCGGCGGCGGTGACGTCGCCGGCGCAGGCAAAGCCGAACAGATGCTTGGCGACCTCGGCCGGGGGCACGTTGCGGCAGGCCCGGCCGATGACGATGGCCAGTTCGGCCTCCACCGTCACCCGGGTCGAGGCCTTGGGCAGCACGATGGCCTGCCCGGAACCGATCACGGCCGAGGGCGGCTTCAAATACAGCAGAGGGGCGTCGGCGGCGCCCCGGCCCAGCTCGCGCAGCCGGCCGCGGAAGTTGCCGGCGGCGCAGACCACCTTGGACGGGGTCACCGCCGGCAGCACGGCCACCTCGGCCAGGGCGATGGGATCGACCAGCCCCAGGGTGCGGTCCAGGCACCGCACGGAGCCGTCTTCCACCGACAATTGGGCGTAAAAGGTCGCGTCGCCGTGACGCACCCGCAGCACCTTCATGGGGCGTTCCCCTACTGGGTGATGACCAGGGGGACGACCACCGGGTCACGTTCGAGGATCTTGCGGAAAAAGCGGCGCAAGGCGGAGCGGATGCGCTCCTTGAGCAGGTCCGACTGACCCGGAGGCACGTTCTCGAAGATGTCCAGCACGATGCACTTGGCGTCTTCGAGCACGTGGCTGTAGTGCTGCTCGAAGACGAAGCCCTTGGACAGGATGCTCGGGCCGAAGGTGAGTTCGCCGGATTTCTCGTCCACCACCATGACCACGATGACCAGGCCCTCGCCGGCCAAGAGCTGGCGTTCCTTGAGCACCGTCACCCCGACGTCGCCCACGCCCTTGCCGTCGACGTAGATGTGCTCCACCGGGATGGCGTCCTCCATCCGGATCGAGCCGTCGGCGAAAAAGGTCACGGGCTGCCCGTCCTCGATAACCAGGGCCCGCTCCGTGGCCACGCCGCAGGACACGGCGATGCGGGCGTGCTTGACCAGATGGCGGTATTCGCCGTGCACCGGGATGAAGAACTTGGGGGCGACGGTCCCCAGCATGAGCCGCAGTTCCTCGGCATGGGCGTGCCCCGAGGCATGGATGGCCTGGACCCGCTCGTAGAGCACCTCGGCCCCGAGCTTGTAGAGATGGTTGATCAGCTTGGTGATGGCCCGGATGTTGCCGGGAATAAAGCGCGAGGAGAGAAGGACGGTGTCGCCCTTCTGGATCTTGACCTGCCGGTGCTCGCCGTAGGCCAGGCGCGACAGGGCCGAAAGCGGCTCGCCCTGGGAGCCGGTGACGAGCAGCACCACCTGCTGGTCGGGCAGGCCCGGCAGATCGTCCAGGCTGGCCTCGGTGCCGGGCGGCACCCGCAGAAGCCCCAGGTTGCGGGCGATCTCGATGTTGGTAAATAAGCTCTTGCCCGACACCGCCACCTTGCGCCCGGTGGCCTGGGCCAGGTCGTAGACTTCCTGCATCCGTTGCACGTGGCTGGAAAAAAGCGTCACCACGATGCGCCCGGCCGCGTCGGCGAAGATGTCGCCGAGCGCCGCCTTGATCTCGCGTTCGGTCAGGGCAAAGCCCTCGCGCTCGGCATTGGTGGAATCGGACAGGAGCAGCATGGCCCCGGGCGCGGCAAAGGCCTTTATCGCCGGCAGATCCGTGGCGTGGCCGTCGAGGGGATTGCGGTCGATCTTGAAATCGCCGGTGTGGACGATGCGCCCGGCCGGGGTCTCGATGCCCAGGGCAAAGCCGTGGACGATGGAGTGGCAGACCGGAAAAAAGGTGACCCGGAAATCGCCGAGTGTGAGCACGTCGCCGGCGGCCACCGGCTCGCACCGGGTGAATTCCTTGAGGCTGTGTTCCTCGAGCTTTTTCCCGGCCAGGGCCAGGGTGAATTTCGAGCCGTAGAGCGGCGCGTCGCAGGAACGCATGAGCCAGGGCAGCGCGCCGATGTGGTCCTCGTGGCCGTGGGTGAGGATGATTCCCTTGAGCTTGTCGCGATTTTGCAAAATGAAATCGAAACGGGGGATGACCACATCGATGCCGAACAGGGAGTCGTCGGGAAACATCAGGCCGCAGTCCACGACGATCATGGAATCGCCGCTGACCATGGCCATGCAGTTCAGCCCGATTTCGCCGAGGCCGCCCAAGGGATAGAGGGTCACGGCGGGGGACGAATTCATGCGCGCATCTCCTGATAGGCCGCATTCATGCGGTCCCAAAGATCGTTTTTAAAGGCCTCGCGCTGCTTGAGCGTATACGCGGCGGCGGCGTCAAAGGGCGGCAAGGCCCGCATCCGCACCACGCCGGGCGTCAGCTGTCGGCCGTGCTTGGCCAGGATGTTCCCGGAACCGGTCAGGATGATCGGCGCGACCATGGCCTGGCATTTGAGCGCCACAATCATGCCGCCGGTCTTGAACTCCTGAATCTTGGTGAAGTCCATGGACCGGGTGCCCTCGGGAAAGACCAGCAAGCCCACGCCGCCGGCCACCAGATCGACGGCTTCCTGGATCGATTCCATGGCCTTGCGCCGGTTGCCCCGGTCGATGGCCACGTGCCCCATGCGGCGCATGGCCGGGCCGAACACCGGGATGGTAAACAGGCTTTCCTTGGCCAGAAAGCGAAAATTGTATCCCGAAAGGGTGGCGAACAGGATCGGAATGTCCAGGTGGCTCTGGTGGTTGGCCATGAAGATGTAGGTGCCCTTGGGATCAAGGGCCGACAGGTCGGCCTCGACCCGCACCCCGGCCGCCCAGAGCAGGCTTTTGGCCCACAGGCATTCCAGCCGATGCGCGATCAGGCCGTGCTGCCCCACCCGGGCGAACAGCCAGCACAGGCTGCTGAAAAAAAAAGTCAGCGGAGCCACCGCCACCTTGAAAAACATCGATCGCATACGCCACATCCGTTTGCACGTTCAAAAGGGCCGCCCGGGGCGGGGACCGCCGGGCCGAGGGCATAGTAGTTACCTGCGCCGAAAAAATCCAGTCTTACGCCCCTGCCGCCGCCTTGACCCGGGTCAAAATACTTGCCTCAATAAAGTTTTTTGGGCTCCACCGGGGCCATCCTGCCCGTCCGGGGGCTCACGCAAAGGGGACCGGCATGAAGCTTCTCAGCGTGGACGACGGCAATCTTTCCCGTCCGCCCCTGGAAGCCGCCCTGTCCAAGCACGTCCGGCGCACCTGGGCCGAGAACGGACGCGACGGCCTGGACCGCTTCACCGGGGCCCGGACAGCGGCGCGGTTTGTCCAAAAAGGATTTTACATCACCGCAAAGAGCGGATATTTTATGCGTATCACTCCAAAATGCGCCGGACGACGACCGAGCCCCGGCCGCGTCTTTGGCCGATCCCGCAAGGAGGGAGTATGTCGCTGAAAAAAAAGCCGCTCAAGAGCAAACCCGTCTGCAAGGTCACCTTTGCCCTGACCAAGGACCAGGCCAAGGGAGCCGGCAGCATGCATCTCGTGGGCGAATTTAACGACTGGGACATCCACGCCGCCCCCATGCGCCGGCACAAGGACGGTTCCTTTTCCGCCACCCTGGACCTGGAAACGGGCCGCGAATACCAGTTCCGCTACCTGCTCGACGGGGAGATCTGGATCAGCGACCCCGAGGCGGACAAGTACGCCTTCAGCCCGTTTGGCGACTGCGAAAATTCCGTGGTCACGGTCTGACGCCGACAACCGGCTGTCCCGGCCCGCCGCTGCCGTCGCAACGGCCCGCGCCGTCCAGACGCCCGGCCGCCGGCCATGACGCGCCGGACGTCGGCTCCGGATATGGGATAGTCACCTCGCCAGCCTGCCCATGGCCGCCCGGATACGCTCCGTCTGCCTCATCCACTGCTCCCTGGCCGGGGCGTTCGCCGATCTCGGCGTCGCCGTCACGTCCCTTGCCCCCCCGGGGGGAACGGCCAGCCTGCCGCACCTGCTGGCCACGCTGCCCGAGCCGCCGGACTGCGTCATCCACCAGGAGCACCTGGGCAAACGCTTCATTCTCACCGATCTCGACGCCGCGCCCTGCCCCACGATTTTTTGGGCCCAAGACCCCCATCTCAATTTCTTCTGGCAGCGCCACTACGCCCGGCAGTTCTCGGCCACGGCCAGCACCCAGCCCCACCTGACCGAACCCTTCGCCGCCGCCGGAGCCCCGCGCGCCGCCTGGATCACCTGGCACGGGCGCAAGCGGCCCTTCGTCCCCTTTGCCCAAAGGGGGCGCGACCTGGCCTTTGTCGGACGCATCACCCCCACCCGGCGACGCCGCCAGTGGTTCGCCGCGCATCTCGCCGCCTTCGGCCTTGCC
>JBKICS010000262.1:0-14737 GCA_046567015.1 Acidobacteriota bacterium
TCTTTCTGCTCAATATCGTCCTAATCCCGGCCAGCGGCGCGGACCCGGCCCAGCTTGGCAACACCCTTTTTTGCGTCAACGCCAAACGCCTGTTTCCGCTTTACGTCGCCGCCGGCCTGTTCGGTCCCATCGGCCTGACCCGGGCCGCCGCCGCCCTACTGGCCAGGCTGCCCCGAAGAGCGACAAGCCCCCACGCACAGCCGACAAACTAAGGAGCGCGCCATGACCACCCGTCCCCGCGTCGTCGTCACCCGGGCCATCCCCGAAGCAGGACTCAACCTTTTGCGCCAACATGCCTCGGTCTGGGTCAATCCCGAGGACCGGCCGCTGACCCGCGACGAACTCCTCGCCCAGGCGGCCACGGCCCAGGGCGTCATCGGGCTTTTAACCGACCGCATCGACGCCGGCTTTTTCGACGCGGCTCCGCTCCTTCGCGGCTACGCCAACTATGCCGTGGGCTACGACAACATCGACGTGCCCGAGGCCACCCGGCGGGGTCTGCCCGTGTCCAACACTCCGGATGTGCTCACCCTGGCCACGGCCGAACTGGCCTTCGGCCTGATCCTGGCCGTGGCCAGGCACATCGTGGCCTCGGACGCGGTCATGCGCTCGGGGCAGTGGCCGGGCTGGGGACCGCTGCAGTTTATCGGCACCGAGCTTACCGGCAAGACCCTTGGCATCTACGGTCCGGGCCGCATCGGCCTGGCCGTGGCCCGGCTCTCGCGCGGCTTTGCCATGCCCATCGTGGCCTGCGGCGGCCGCAAGCCCAACGAGGCCCTGGTGCGGGAGTGCGGGGCCGTCTACCTGCCCTTCGAGGAGTTCCTGGCCACGGCCGACGTCGTGAGCATCAACGCGCCGCTGACCCCGCTAACCCGCCACGCCTTCAATGCCGCCGCCTTTGCCCGGATGAAGTCCGGCGCCATCCTGGTCAACACCGGACGCGGCCCCATCATCGACGAAGCCGCCCTGGTCATTGCCCTGCGGGAAGGCCGCCTGGCCGGCGCGGGCCTGGACGTCTACGAGTTCGAGCCGCGCATGGCCGAGGGGCTGGCCGCCCTGCCAAACGCCGTCATCACCCCGCACATCGGCTCGGCCACCCAAACGGCCAGGGACGGCATGGCGCTGCTTGCCGCCCAAAACCTGCTGGCCATGCTGGAGGGGAAGACGCCGCCCACCTGCCTCAACCCCGAGGCGCTCGACCGCTCTTGACATTTTTCGCAAATCCGGCGCATCCCTAACCCGCCGCGCGGCCGCCGTCGCGGGCAAGCCGCAAGGAGCGAACATGCGCATACGCGAGATGATGCGGGATACCCTGGCCACGGTCGGCCCGGACGCCTCTTTTGCCGCCCTGGTGGCCGCCCATCGCCGCCGCGATTCCAGGCTGGTCTATGTGGTGGACGGGGAGAACAAGCTGCTTGGCGTGGTGAGCTGCTACGACCTGCTGCGCTGCGCCCTGCCCTTTTACGTCGATTCCAATCTGGCCCGGGCCTTGCCCGAGGACGCCGCCGTCGTCTGCGACGGTTTCGAGGCCTGCAAGTATAAGACCGCCGCCGATATTATGCAGCCCAAGGTGGTTTCGGTGGAGCCGGAGGACACGTTTTTCGCGGCCGAGGCGCTGTTCGCCGAGGGGCGCTACAACGTCCTGCCGGTGGTCGACGCGGCCGGCCGGCTCGTGGGCGAAATCACCCGGCGGCGCATCCTCGACTTCCTGGCCGGGCACTGCGGCCTGTAGCACGGAGTATTGTCCATGTTCTGGATCGCCACCGCCATTTTTGTCGCGGCCTATGCCGTCATCGTCTCGGAGAAGATCAACAAGACCAAGGTGGCCCTCATGGGCGCGGCGCTCACGCTGGCCGCCAAGGTGCTCACCCAGCACGACGCCTTCCACAGCGCGGATCTCGGCGTGGACTGGAACGTGATCTTCCTGCTCATTTCCATGATGGTCATGGTCAACATCATGACCAAGACCGGCGTGTTCCAGTACGTGGCCGTCAAATCAGCCAAGGTCGCCAAGGGAGAACCCTTTGCCATCATGGCCATTTTCGCCGTGGTCACGGCCGTGGCCTCGGCCTTTCTCGACAACGTCACCACCGTGCTGCTCCTCGCCCCGGTGACGTTGCTTGTGGCCCAGGAACTGGAAATCGACCCCGTGCCTTTCCTTATCACCGAGGCGCTGGCCTCCAACATCGGCGGCACGGCAACGCTGATCGGCGATCCGCCCAACATCATGATCGCCTCCAAGGCCGGCCTGGATTTCATGGACTTCCTTATCCACCTCACCCCGGCCATCCTCGTCATCATGATCGCCTGGATGCTGGCCTGGAAGGTCGTCTTCGGCAAGCGCCTGACCGTCGGCGCGGCCCAGAAGGCCCGTATCCTGGCCATGGACGAACGGGCGCTGATCCGCGACCCGGCCCTTCTGAAGAAAAGCGGGACGATCCTCGGGCTCACCATCCTGGGTTTTACCCTGCACGGCTTTCTCGGCTTCGAACCGGCCACCGTTGCCCTGCTCGGGGCCGCGACCCTGCTTTTGATCTCCGGCGAGGATCCCCAGAAGGTCTTCGAAGAGGTGGAATGGCCCACCATCTTTTTCTTCATCGGCCTGTTCATCATCATCGGCGGCACGGTCAAGGCCGGGCTCATCGAGGTTTTTTCTCAGAAAGTCATCGCCCTGACCCACCCGTCCAAGGATTCCATGTTGCTTTTGTCCATGGTCATGGTCTGGTTTTCCGGCATCGCCTCGGCCATCGTGGACAACATCCCGTTCGTGGCCACCATGAACCCGCTTCTGGCCGAGCTGGCCGACAAGATCCTGGGGCCGGCCACGGGGCTTACCGGCCCGGCGCTCTACACCCATCCGACCATGCTGCCGGTCTGGTGGGCCCTGTCCCTGGGGGCCTGCCTTGGCGGCAACGGCACGGCCATCGGGGCCTCGGCCAACGTCATCGTGGTCGGGCTGTCCCAGAAGGCCGGGCACAAGATCACCTTTGCCCGGTTTTTCAAGTACGGCGCGCCGGTGACCCTTGGCACCATCGCCATCTCCATGGGCTACATCTACTTGCGTTACTACGTGCTGGGCTGGTAGCCGGGAGCGGATGAACGACCTTACCCGGCCCGCCGGCCGGTTCCTGGCAGTGCTTTGCCTGACGGCCCTGGCCGGGCTGGCCTTTTGGGGCTATCTTCGCACCGGCCCCACCACCAGCGACGATCTTGTCTACGAACAGGCGGTCGCCACCGGCCGCCTGGGCTTTATCAGCTCGGAACTGGCGACCAAGTCCGGGCGCTTCCACCACTATCTCCACGTCGGCCTGACCAGCCTGCCCTATCACCTGGACGGCTGGCCGGCCCGCAAGGCCCTGGGGCTGGCCGCCACCCTGGCCGGCGTCGCCGCCCTGGCCCTCCTCGCCGCCCGCCTGTCGGGCACTGCGGCCCTGGGCATCCTGACCGCCGCCCTGGCCCTGTCGCTCTCTCAGGACAACTGGCACCACAACATCCTCACCGCCTATCCCCTGGTCTTCGACTCGGGCCTGCTCTGGCTGCTGGCCGCCGGCTATGCCCTGTTGCGCCACGGCGAAACAGACAGAGGGCGTTGGCTCATCCTGGCCAACATCGCCATGTTCCTGGCCTTTTGCCATTTCGAGGCCTTTGTCGCCTATCTGCCGATCCTGGCCGGCGTCGTCTGGCTGACCGGCCGGGGCGGGCCGGGGGCAAGGCTTCGCACCCTGGGCGCCGCGTTTGTCGCGGTCCCGGTTTATCTGGCGGTCTACCTCGGCTACCGCCTGGCCCATCCCTCCCAGTACGCCGGCAACGCCCTGGATATCTCCAGCCCCTGGCGGATCGTCGAAACCGCCCTGGCCTACAGCGCAAGCGCCCTGCCGCTGGGGGCCTTTCACCTCAACCTCGACAGCATCAACCGCTTTCCCGTGGCCACCAGCCGCTACATCCTGTCGTTTGCCCAATACCTGGGCGACCTGGCCGCCAACTGGGCGCTTCTCTCCCCGGCCTGGGTCGCCATCGGCCTGCTCGCCGGCGGGCTGACCTACGCCTGCCTGCGCCGGGCCGACGGCGGCTTGCGCCCCGGTCTCCCGGTCCTGCTCCTGGCCCTGTACGCCGTCGTCTGCCCCAACCTGCTCATCGCCTTGACCCCCAAATACCAGGAGCCGGCCCTTTCCGGCGACAGTTGGTACGTCACCTCGACGTTTTCCTTTTACGCCCTGGCCGTGCTGTTCGCCCTGCTCGGCCTGACCCTGGCCGGACGCTCGCCAAGGCCCCTGCGCCGTCCCCTGGCCGTGGTGCTGGGGCTGCTGGTCGGCCTGACCGCCCTGGTCAACGCCTCGGTCAACGCCTCGGTGCTGACCGGCAAGGTCGCCTCGGCCGCCCGCTGGCGGCTGGCCGATCTGGCGGTGCGCAGCCCGGCCCTGGCCGCCGTGCCCGGCGGCGCGATCCTCCTGGCCCCGGACCTCTTCACGCCCGTGGCCACGGAACTGGTCCAACCCGACTACTGGGGCGACTATTTCGCCCAAAAAACCGGACGGCATTTCCACGTCGTCGCCCGCCTCGACCCGGCCACGACGCCCGAAACGACGCCCGTCCTGCCGCTTTTCGTCCTGCGCCGCCTGTCCGCGCCGACCGACCCGGCCACGGCCCTGGCCCTGGCCCGGGTGTCCCGTCTGGGGCCGCCGGCCGCCGATCCCTATGCCCGCGACCCGGACGCGCCGACACTTTTGGCCGATCAGGTCGAAGTGGCCGTGGACGCGACCAACCGCCTGCTCGACCTGCTCTACCGCGACCACGATGGGTTCACGGTCGTCCCGGCCACGGTGGGCGGCCGACGGGGACTGTCCGAGACCCATCTGGCCGGCCAGGGCATCGCCCTGGCCTCCCTGGCCCTCTTTCCGGCCCGGACCCTGGCCACGGGCGCGACCGCGCCGGTTCTCCTGCGCTTCGGCCAGGGGTTTGGCGCGCCCGAGCGGGCCGTGACCGGCGACATGGTCTGGGCCGGGGGCGCCGGCGAGATCCTGCTCGACAACACCAGTCCGACCCCGGCCCGGGTGCGCCTGACCGCCACCCTGGTGGCCCTGACCCCGGTGCGCCTCGCCGTGGCCGGGGCTGGCCTCCAGTCCGTCCTCGCCTCCGACGGCCCGGCCACGCCCATTGCCCTGGACCTGGCCCTGCCTGCGGGCCGCAGCGCCCTGGCCATGACGGTCGAAGGACCGGGCGACGGGCCGGAAAAACGCTTCGGCCTGCTCGGCGCCGCCCTGACGCCCCTCTCCACCGCCCCCTGACCACGAATTCCATAGCCTCGAACTCCATATTTTCTGGAACGGCTTCCGGCCAGTCCACGGTTTCAAGACCGCAAGACCGGCCCCAAAATAAATCCCTTGTGATTTCAGCGTGCCAAGGCCTGCTGCCAGTTTGGCACGCCCCATGCTCTAGAGAGTTCCAGAAGACACTTGGAAACCCAAAACACTTTACATACGGAGAGAAAAACCATGTTGACCGCCATCACCAAGTTCATCCGCGACGAAGAGGGTGCCACCGCTGTTGAATACGGGCTCATGGCCGCTCTGATCGCCGCCGTCATCATCACCGCCGTCACCAACATCGGCACCAACCTTTCGACGGTCTTCGAGGGCATCGCCGGCAAGCTCACCAGTGCCTCCTAGACGCGGCTCTTTGCGCAAAGGAAAAGGCCGCCTCCCCCAGGGGAGGCGGCTTTTTTTATATTTGCCGGGACTGCCCCCTTTTGGCATTCTGACCAGGAGGAAGCCAGGGAGCAGCCGCATGGACGTCCATACCCACCCGCGCATCGACTCCGGCCTGTGCGGCCGTCCCGTGGAACTGGCCCCGGGACGGGCCGTGGCCCGCCTGACCACCACCCCGGTCATGGCCGCCGACGACCGGGGGCTGGTGCACGGCGGCTTCGTCTTCGGCCTGGCCGATTACGCGGCCATGCTGGCGGTCAACGACCCCAACGTGGTGCTCGGGGCGGCCGACGTCCGGTTCACCGCCCCTGCGGTCGTTGGCGACATCCTGGAAGCGACGGCCACGGTGACGGAAATCGCCGGCAAGAAACGGCTGGTGGAAGTCGTGGTGCGCCGCGCCGGGGAAACCGTGCTGACCGGCGGGTTTACCTGCTTCGTGCCGCCCCGGCATGTGCTCGACCGCTCACCTGCGTAAGGAGAACCCGCCATGAGCTTTACCGTCCACGCCCCATCCCCCAGCGCCGAGGAACCCCTGTTCGACTGCATCTTCTGCGAAAAGCCGGCCCTGGTGTCTTCCGAAGCCGCCCGCACCGAAACCACCCGCACGGTGGAGGTGTTCTGCCGCCACTGCGGATCCAGGAAAACCGTGGCCACCCGCAAAAGCGCCGACGGGACGCTCTGGGAAATGGCGGAATAAACCGGCCCGCCCCCGGCCCATAGCCCAAAAACGCCCCGACCCCCTGCAAAGGGGGTCGGGGCATGCGATCGGACGATTTACCAGCCGTAACGCGGCGGCGGGTAGTAATAGCCGGGGGGCGGCGGGTAGTAGTAGCCCGGCGGCGGCGGGGCGTAATAGACCGGCGGCGGGGCGACGTAGACCGGCGGCGGCGGGGCGGCGTAATACGGCGCGGCGAGCAGGCCGCCGACTAAGCCCCCCACGATTCCCGCGCCCAGGGCCACTCCCGGCCCAGGCCCCGGCCCGGGCCTCGGTCCCGGCCCCCGGGGCGGTTGCGCGAATGCGACACTGGCCGCAAGCAGCAGGGCCAGCAAGCCCAGCGCAAAAATTTTCTTGTGCATACCGTGCACCCTCGACCTTTTCATCGGATTACAGGTTGTGGCTTGGCGCACTTCAAGCGCTGTTCCTCATAATAAGCATTGGCGGCCAAAACGCCAGTACGACCGGCGGCGCCGCCCTCGCCAGGAAGAGAATGGCACAAGCCTACCCTTGCCCAAGGCATACGGAAAGAATATATGTCGTGACCATGGAAATTTCTTCTTGCCAACGCCTGCCGTCATGGCCCCCGCGCCGTCGTCTGATCGGTCGAATCGTACTGCTGGCCCTGGTCGCGTTCACCCTCGCGGCCAGCCCGGCCCTGGCCACGACCTATTACGTGGACCCGGCCGGATCGAACACCGGCGGCACGACCTGGGCCACGGCCTTCACCACGGTCCAGGCGGCCCTGATCACGGCCCAGGGCGGGGACACGGTGGAGATCTCCGGCGGGGTCTACAACGAGAATCTGACCTCCCAGGCCACCGGCGTCCTGGTGACCGGCAGCGCGGCCTCGGGACACAACGGCACGGTGACCATCCGGGGCGGGACCGGCCAGCCGGTCCTGACCGTCAATCACCAGACCACCTGGCGGCGGCTCGTCCTCGACGGCTCGGCCAACACCGACCCGGCCCAATACGTGGTCTGGATCGAGAACGCCGCCTCGCCCACCTTCGAGCAGTGCCGCATCGGCCCCGGCCAGCGCCTGCTCAACATCAAGACCGGGGGCGCGGCGTTCACCCGCTGCACCATCAGCGGCGCGCGGGTGGCCGAACTCAAAAATTCCTCCGCCACCAACGTCGTCTACATCAATGCCGGCACGGCCGACGTCAGTTTTTCCTATTGCCTCCTGTCCGACATGGGTTTTGGCTACATCCATGCCCAGAGTGCCGGACGCATCGATTGCAACAACTGCCTGCTGGCGGGTTTTAACGGCACGGTGCTCTACGTCCAACCGGCCGCCGCCATACCAAACGGCGTCTTCTGGACCAACTGCCTGGCCATGTCCAACGGCTACGCAGCCGATGCCGTCATCCAAAACGACAGCTCCGCCGTGGCCGTGACAGTGACCAAGAGCCTGGTTGAGCCCCGCACGCCGTTTAACCTGACCAGCGCCAAATACCTCGGCGCGGTCAGCGAAACCGGGGGCCTGTCCGGCTCGCCGCTTCTGGTGCACGGCCGGCGCAAGGCCATGATCAACCTCGGCATCGACGACGCCGGCAGCATCCCCTTCTGGAGCCAGCTGGCCGCCGCCTGCGCGCCATACGGCTTCAAGACCACCCTGGCGCTCAACACCGCCGCCGTTACCCCGGGGGACTGGCCGACGGTGCAGATCGGGGTCGATAGCGGCCACGAGGTGGCCAGCCACACCGCCCACCACGTCTATCTGGCCGGCCCGGCCAGCGACCCCAGCGCCAAGCCCAGCCTGTTTAGCCTGCGCTATACCGGAACCAGCGGCAGCCAGGCCCTGCTCGCCATCGACCGCTCCGGCGCGTCCCCGCTGCTCACGGTCACGGTGGCCGGCGACAGCGCGGCCAATGTCTCCCTGCCCCTGGCCGCAACCGGCGCCTACCCCGCGGTGGCCGACCTCAAGGCCTTTTTCGACGCCATGCCGACCAAGTACGCCTGTACCCTGACGACCATCCCGGGCACCAGCTACGACAGCGGCAGCTGGCTCTCCCAGGACGCGGAGGCCGTGGCAGCAACCGACATCAAGGCCGCCGCGCTGACGGTGTCCGTGGACGAGACGGCGGCGACCCAGGACGAACTCATCGCGCCCAAGCAGACCATCGAAGCCGCTCTGCACAGTGCCTCGGGCGGGGCCTATTCGGTCGACGCCCTGGTCTACCCCTACGAAGGAGTCAACGCCCTGGCCATGGCCGCCGCGAAGGCCGCCGGCTACCGCACGGCCCGGTCCAGCGCCAACGGCGACTTCGCCCTGGGCGCGGCGGACGGCTACAACGTCATGGACATCTTTTGCACCGAGCCGAGCCTTATTTTCGGGACGGACTGGACCACCGAGGCCGAGCTTGCGCAGCGTGTGTCGCCGGTGCTGGAATGGGCCAAGTTCACCGGCCTTGGCATCTCGCTGTTCAGCCACAATCAGCCAGGTGAATTCACCCTGGCCCAGTGGCAGACCCTGCTCGGCGTCCTGGCCCAGGACCCCGAAATCGAGATCGTCACCCTGCGCCAGCTCTACGACTACGTCGCGGCCAACAGCCAAAGCGCCGACGGCGGCCTGACCTACGTCCGGACCGCGGCCTGGCCCGACGTCGTCAACTACCAGCCGCAGTACGCCTCCCAGCTCATCGGAGCCGGCGCGCCGTATGCCGTGTCGCGCATCGATTTTGGCGGAAACGCCGTGCCGGCCGGCACGATCCCCAAAGTCGGCCTGTACCAGGCCGCGCAGCCCAAGCCGGGCAGCACCGGCATATCCGCCGTCTACAAGCTGCTGTTGCTGCGTTAGGACCGCCCCGGCCGGGAGGCGGAATAGGCCTTGGCGAAGACCGCCCCGGATTCGGCGATGAGCGGCCCCAGGTCGCGGCTTTCCAGCACGTCCCAGCCGATGAAGCGCAGCCTGGCCCCGGGGGCAGGGCCTCGCGCAACGCCCCGAGCCGGGCGTCGGCCGCGGCCAGGGCGGTCAGGCAGTCCTTTTCGTGCGGCGTGGTCGCTATGACCGCCGCCACGACCCCGGCGGCGAACACGAGACCGCGCGCCGGGAACAGCGGGACCACGGGCCTGAGGCCCGTGGTCCCGCAGGAGCATCGAATGCACCAGCATGGCATCGTCATCGCCCACGCCGTCGGCCGCGATCCCGCCGTCCTCGGCTTTTGCCTGGACGCGCCGCGCCACCGCGAAACCCTCGATCTGACGCGCCCCATCCGCCTGGTCGGCTGGCTGGCCCTCGCCCCGGCGGCGGCTGACGCCCGGCTCTCCTTGCGGACCGGGAAAACCGCCCAGCGGGTCGAACTGCGCATCGACCGGCCGGATGTGGTGCGTCGGCTGCAAAAGACCCAGGGCCAGGACGTGCCGCTGCGCTGCGGTTTCGACCTGACGCTTCCGGCCTTCGAGGAAGCCACGCTGTGCCTGGAACTCGACGCGAATCGACCGACGGTGCTGGCGGCGCTCTCCATCGTCCCCATGGACGCCGTGTCCGACGCCGCCCACGACCACCGCTATCTGCACGAGGATGTGCCCCTGGCCGAAGCCATTTCCCATTCGAACTTCTGGAAGACGGTCCTGGCCGCCGGCAACCGCCCCGGTATGCGCGTGCTGGAGGTGGGCAGCCGGGCCGTCACCGGCGGCGGCAAGGGCCGGCGCGGCCGCGAACACTTCGATCAGGCCGACTATGTCGGCTTCGACTACTATCCGGGCCGCAACGTGGACGTGGTCGGCGACGCGCACAAGCTGTCGTCCTACTTCGACGCGCCCTTTGACCTCATCGTGTCGCTTGCCGTGTTCGAGCACTTCGCCATGCCCTGGGTCGTGGCCGAGGAGATGGCCAAGTGCCTCAAGGTCGGCGGGCTCGTGGCCGTTGAGACCCACTTCTCCTTTTCTTCCCACGAGCGGCCCTGGCATTTCTTCCACTACAGCGACATGGGCCTGCGGGCGCTTTTCTCGCCGGCCCTGGGATTTCACTGCCTGGAGGCCGGCGTGTCCAATCCCATCGTCGGGCGCTTCTCCTTAATGGCCGACCCCTACCTACGCGGCCGTCCGGTGACCGGACTCTACTGCCACAGTGAAATCCTGGCCCGGAAGGACCGGCACGTCGCCGATTTCAACTGGCACGACCTCGACCTCACGGCCATCGTCGGCCAGACGCGTTATCCCCTGGGCGGGGACGAGGGGTAGCGTCCCGGCCCGGGCGGTTGGCCGCGACAGGGGGCAAGCCCCATCAGCCTGGCCGGGTGACCGCGCGGCGCAGTCCGTCGGCCGTGCGCGGGCCGAGACCGTAGCCAGGTCCGGCGGGCGCAGGCGGAAATGCGCCAGGCCAGACCCCGGCAGCCCATTGCCCGACAACACTCCAGGCAGCATCGCCACAAGGCGCTGTGGGGAACATGCAATGAAAATGACGCGAAAAGTTGTCCTGTTCGAACGACTCTGGCTTGGTTCGCTGGTTCTTGGCGCTGCCGTATCCGCTTTGGAACCCGAGCAGCCCTATTCGTTTATCACGCCGCAAATATCGATACTGTTTCAAGTCATAGCCTTCATTTCAAATGCCGCCCTGATCCTGCTCGTCTCCAGAAAGGACAGCACGATATCGCGCTATATGCTTATCCTCTCGTTTGTTGGAGGAATAGCGTTCGGCCTCTCCGATTTCGCCCGCATCTCCGGCCGCGTAGCGCCCTGGGCCTTGTCCGTCATCCAGTTTGCCATGCAGGCAGCCGGCTTCTATTATTTGCATCGTGCAAAAAATTCAAGCAGATCCATGCCGCACGCTTTGAGCAAGGCCAACGCGAGCCTGCTCGATCATGCTTTGAATCTTGTTGAATCAGGAAATTACAACGGCGCCATAGCGCTCTTTGATCTGCTGCTGGAATCGGACCCGGGCAATGTCGACGCCCATTGCGGCCGTGGCCTGTGCTACCTGCGCCTCGGGCAAAAGGACAAAGGGCGTTCGGACCTCCAATACGCCGCCTTGCACGGCAGTATTCCGGCGCTGCAATTATTGCGCGAGCCTTGACGGCTTGGCCGCGTCTTCCCGACGCGGCCGGAGCCTGCCCCGACGTCCCGGGAACGGAGGAATCGTGAATCCCGCCAGGCAGGCGGCAGCGGACGGCCTGGGGCGCACGCCCGCGGCCGCTTAAAAAAAGAAAAAGGGTTCAAGCTGTTACAGCCTGAACCCTGTGTCTTCGTGGTGCCGAAGGGGAGACTCGAACTCCCACCCCCTTGCGAGGACTAGACCCTGAACCTAGCGTGTCTACCAATTCCACCACTTCGGCGTTGCGGTGCAGAAGAAGGTGTTTATAGAACCCGGCCCGCCTTGGCAAGAAAAAAATCGGCCCGCGACAATTTTTTTCCACCCCCCGGAATCGGCCGGGTTGAAGCCTGTCGCCTTTTACGATAGCACCATGGGCGAAACGGGCGTTCGTCCCCCACCTATCGCCCATCGGACCACCACCAATGATTGTCGTCACCCGCGTCGAGGACATCCACGAAGCCCTGCACGGCGCTTGCCTGACCATCGGCAATTTCGACGGCGTGCACATGGGGCATGTCAAACTGCTCCAGCGCGTGCGCGACCGGGCCGCCGCCGCCGGACTGGTCAGCGTCGCCCTCACCTTCGATCCCCACCCGCGCCGGGTGCTCCTGGGCAGCGCCGCCCCGCCGGCCATCACCCTGCTCGAACACAAGCTCGAATGCATCGAGGCCAGCGGCGTGCAGGTCTGCGTCGTGCTGCCGTTCACCCGGGAACTGGCCGCCCGGGAACCCGAGGCCTTTGTCCGAGAAATCCTGGTCGAGGGGCTTTGCCTCAAGCGACTGGTCATCGGCTACGACTACGCCTTCGGCAAGGGCCGCCGGGGCAACTTCGAGCTGCTCTCGGCCCTGGGCCAGAAATACGGCTTCGCCGTGGAACGCCTGGACCCGGTCATCATCAACGGGGCCATCGTCTCCTCCACCCGCATCCGCGACATGGTCCAGGCCGGCAACGTCTGGGACGCCCGGCCGCTGCTGGGCCGGTTCCATCAGGTGCGCGGGGTGGTGGTCCACGGCCAGAAACGCGGCCGCAAGCTCGGCTTCCCCACGGCCAACGTGGGCGTTCGCGACGAACTCGTCCCCCTGTCCGGCGTCTATGCCGTGTGGGTCGAGGTCGAAGGCGTCATCCGGCCGGGCGTGGCCAACATCGGCAAGAACCCCACCTTCGGCGACTTCGATCTGTCCGTCGAGGCGCACATCCTCGATTTCAAGGGCAAGATCTACGACCAGCCCATCCGGGTCCACTTCGTCCAACGCATCCGCTCCGAAAAAAAATTCTCCGGCCCCGAGGAGCTCATTGCCCGCATCCGCGAGGACATCGGCCTGGCCCGCATGATCCTGGCCGCTCCCGACGCCCGGCCGTAAAGCAGCATGGAAACCGCCCCACCCCACGAGAACGATGCCCCCTCGTTTTTCCGTCGTCCCCGAATCGTCTGGCGACGCCTGGTCCGGCGCTACATTCGCGTCAGCCTGGTGCGTTGGCTGGTGCTTGGCATCATGGCCGGCCTGGGTTCGGGCCTGCTCGCCATCGCCTTCCACGCCGGGCTCGAGGGCCTGACCCACCTGCTCCAGGTCCATCTGGCCGGGCTGTCCCTGCCCCAGCCCTCGGGCGAGGCCATGCCCGGCGGCCCGCCCGGCCCCTACCGGCCCTGGCTCATCCCGGTCTTCACCACGGGCGTGGGCCTCGTTACCGGCCTGCTCGTCTCGCGCTTCATTCCCGAGGCCCTGGAGGGCGTCACCGACGGCACCGACGCCATGATCCGGGCCTTCCACCGCCAAGGCGGCGTCATCCGGCCGGCTGTGCCGGCGCTCAAGGGCGCGACCGCCATCCTGACCATCGCCGCCGGCGGCAGCGCCGGCCAGGAAGGGCCCATCTCCCAACTCGGGGCCGGCCTGGGCTCGCTCATTGCCCAGAAACTCCGCCTCACCGCCCGCCAGCGCCGCATCCTGCTCCTGGCCGGGGCGGCCGGCGGCCTGGGAGCCATTTTCCGCGCCCCCCTCGGCGGGGCCTTAACCGCCGTGGAAGTGCTCTATTCCGAGGATTTCGAAGCCGAGGCCATGCTGCCGGCCGTCGTCTCCTCGGTCGTGGCCTACACCCTGTTCGCCTTCGTCTTCGGCGGCAAGGCCATCCTCAACGCCCCGAATTATACGTTCACCAACGCCCTCGAGCTGCCGTTCTACCTGGCCCTGGCCGTGGTCGTTTCCCTGGCCGCCCGGCTTTTCATCCGCACCTTTTTCACCTTCAAATTCCAGGTGTTCGGCAAGCTCAAGTCGCGCTTCGGCCCGACCCTGCCCATGGTCCTCGGCGGCCTGGCCATGGGGCTGCTCGGCTGGAAGTATCCGCAGCTGTGCGGCGGCGGCTACGGCTGGATCGAGTTGGCCGCCAACGGCCGGCTGGACATGCTGTTTTTGGGCGGGCTTTTTTGCGGCAAGCTGTTGGCGACGTCCCTGACCATCGGCTCGGGCTTAAGCGGCGGCATGTTCGCCCCGGCGCTGTTTCTCGGCGGCGCGGCCGGCAGCATGGTGGGCCAGGCCGGAAACATGCTGCGCCCGGACATCGTCACCCAGCCCGGCGGCTACACGCTCGTCGGCATGGCCACCTTCTTCGCCGGCGTGGCCCACGCCCCCATCGGCCCGCTGATCATGGTCTGCGAGATTTCCCAGGGCTACGGCCTGCTTGCGCCGCTCATGCTCTGCTCGGCCGTGGCGCTGGTCCTTTGCGACGACATCCACCTGTACGAAAACCAGGTGGCCAACAAGTTCGCCTCCCCGGCCCACACCGCCGACGCAACCAACAACATCCTCGAAGCCGTGCCCGTGGCCTCGGTCTTCACCCCGGGCCGCACCACGATCCTGGAAGAGAGCGTGACGCTTAAGGCCCTGGCCGACATCATCGCCGGCACCAACGACTTCGTATTTCCGGTGAAAAACCACGACGGCGTCCTGACCGGCATCCTGGCCGTCCAGGACGTGCGACAGGTGCTCTTCGAGTCCGCCCTGCACGAACTGGTGCTGGTGCGCGACCTCATGCGCCGGCCCGTGGTCGTCCATCCGGACATGTCGCTCTACGACGCCCTGATGCTTTTTATCGAAACGGACCTGGGGCAGCTGCCCGTGGTCGCGGACGAACGCCCCGACGCGGTGCTGGGGCTCCTGGACCGGCGGCATGTGTTTACCGCCTACACCAGCACGCTCAAGGCCCTTCAAAGCGAGGAGTGACCGACGCCGTTCCCGCAAGTCCCGCCTGGCCCCCAGGCCGGGGTTCGGCGGCCCCGGCCCTAGA
>JBKICS010000263.1:0-4033 GCA_046567015.1 Acidobacteriota bacterium
CTTCGCCGTGGGGCTCGTCCTGTACGGCGATCCGGCCAACCTGGCCCGGATTCTCGGCGTGGGATGCATCATCGCCGGCGTGGTCACGCTCAAGCTCGCCCACTGATCCGGACGGCGGTCCGGCCCGGACCGCCGTTTTTCCGTTTTTCTGCCCGCCGCTTACCGCCGTTTGACGGCGTAGCCGTACTGCGTGGGCCACAGCTCCGCGCCGCCAAGTTCCTGCTGGGCCTGTATCGCCCAGTAGGGCGCGCGCAGCATCTGCCGGGCCAGCATCACCATGTCGGCCTGGCCCGAGGCCACAATGGCCTCGGCCTGGGCCGGTTCAGTGATAAGCCCCACCGCGCTGGTTGGCACCCCGGCCCGCTCGCGTATGGCGGCGGCAAAGGGCACCTGGTAGCCCGGAGCCACGGGGATGCGGACATGGGGGACCAGCGCCCCGGAACTGACGTCGATCAAATCCACGCCCCGGGCGGCCAGCTCCTGGCTGAGCGCCACGGACTGCTCCAGATCCCAGCCGCCTTCGACCCAATCCGTGGCCGAGATGCGCGTGAAAAGCGGCATATCGGCCGGAATCACGGCCCGGATGGCTCCGGCGATCTCCAGCGGCAGACGCATGCGATTTGGGAGGCTCCCGCCGTAGGCATCGCCGCGCCGGTTGCTCAACGGCGAGAGGAACTGGTGCATCAGATAGCCGTGGGCGGCGTGCAGCTCGATGACGGCGAAACCGGCGGCCACCGCCCGCTTGGCCGCAGCCACGAAGGCCTCTTTCACGGCCGCGATGCCGGCCAGGTCCAGGGCCACGGGCAGGGGTTCACCCTCGGAAAAGGGAATGGGGCTCGGAGCCAGGACGTCCCAGCCGCCGTCAGCTTTGTCCACGATCCGGGCCCCTCCGGTCCAGGGCGGGGCGCAGCTGGCCTTGCGACCGGCATGGGCGAGCTGGATGCCGGGCACGGCCCCCATGCGGCGGCAAAAGGCGGCGATGGGGGCCAGGGCCGCGCCGTGGGCTTCGCTCCAAAGCCCCATGTCGCCCGAGGAGATGCGGCCTTCCGGGGTCACGGCCGTGGCTTCGACAAAGACGATGCCGGCCCCGCCCACGGCCCGGCTGCCGAGATGAACGAGATGCCAGTCGTCGGCCAGGCCGTCCGTACAACAATACTGGCACATGGGCGAGACGCCGATGCGGTTTCTAAGGGTGACGCCGCGAATGGTCAGCGGGGAGAGCAGTTTTGCGCTGGGCGCGGCTGCCGCCTGATCGCTATCGGTCATGGTTGCTCCTGGCGCGCCGTGGGGCCGCCGTCCGTGGTTGCCCCTTTGGGCGCAACCGTTGCATCCACGTTCAAAAAGGTCAGGACCGTCTGGGCAAAGGGTACTGGCACTTCATACATCAGCCGGTGCGTCGCGTTCGGGAATTGCGCCAGCCAGGCTCCGGGAAGCGTTGTGGCCAGGCGCTTGGAGCTTTCCACGCCAACCACCGTGTCGGCCGTGCCCACGACGAACAGGACGGGGCTCACGATGCCGGGCAGTTTTTCCAGGGGTGTTTTCCATTGCGCCGTGGCCTCGAGATAGCGGCGGATAACGGGATTGCTGCCCTTGAAGCTGTCCAGCACCTTGGCGACATTGCTCCCATCGACGGTGGTGGCGTAGACCACCGCTTTGTTGACGCGCTCCGGATAGGCATACAACAATTCCTGGGTGATGGTACTGCCCAGCGAATAGCCCAGGACATCGGCCTTGGCGATGCCCAGGGCGTCGAGCAGCCCGACCACGTCGCCCGCGAAGAGTTTGTAATCAAAGGGCGCGTCGTTGACCGTAGTCGAGCCCATGCCACGATTATCCAACAATATCAGCTGATACTGTTTCGCCAAAAGGTCGATGACGGGCGCTGGCCACTGCTCCATGGTTTGGCCAAGGCCCGCGATCAGGACCAACGGCTCGCCGGAACCCAGCAACTTGTAGGCGATCTCGATACCGTTGGCCTGGACCCGGTAAATGCCGTTGCCCTGCGCATTGGTTCCGATCTGCGCGCCAACCGGGGTCAGGGCGTGGGCGGCGACACTTGCCGTCAACAGCGCCGCGACAACGAGCAAAGCGGCATAGAGGGTACGAATCCGTCGCATCAGTCCTCCTTGTTCGTTTTCAGGCGACCCGAGCGCCAGGACGGTGTCGCCGCCCTGGCCCACAAACACGCGACGACGCCCCAGGCCAAGCCGGGGGCGCGTCAGGAAGCGATTCCATCCAGTCTGGAGCCGGGCGGGCAACTTGTCAAACAGGGACCACGGACCAATTGCCCAGGCAGGGAGGCAACCGGCGGCCAACGGGCGAAGCCCATTGGAACCCTCACGTTATTCCGGCCTGTTGGAATGCAAAATGGAAACGAACCTGGGTGATCCAGGCGCTTTCGAGCCGTTCCAAACGGCCTTGGCCTTCCGTCGACAGACCACGGAGGCAGGGGAGGGGGGGGACTTACGCCGGCTTTCGCAGGACCGCGCCGTAAAACGTCTCGCCAAGGAGCGTTTCCGGGCCGGCCGCGATCTCGGCTTCCAGGACCAGATCGCGGTGCCGGCTGCCGAGGCGGTCCACGGCTTTTTCGTTTTCCGCCGGATTGACCGTGCAGGTGACGTAGACGATGCGTCCGCCCGGGGCCAGGGCCCCGTAGGCCGACTCCAGCATGGCCCCTTGCAGCCGGACCAGCCCGGCGATGTCCTCGGGGTTTCTGCGCCATTTGGAGTCGGGCCGGCGCGAGAGCACGCCAAGGCCCGAGCAGGGCGCGTCGAGCAGGATCGTGCGGGGCGGGGCGGCCAGGGGCATGCGCGTGGCCGAGGCGCGAAAGGCCGGGATGGGGGGCAGCCCCAGCCGGGCGGTTTCCCGGGGCAGGGCGGAAAGCCGGGCGGCGTGCATGTCGGCGGCGAATACCCGCTTGCCGGCCTCGGCCAGCAGGAGCGTCTTGCCGCCGCGACCGGCGCAGGCGTCGAAGATCGGCTCGGGCCAGTCGGCCAGCCCCAGTTCGTAGAGGATGCGCTGGGCCGCGGCCGATTGCCGGGACAGGCGGCCGGCGGCCAAGGCCTCGGCCAGATTGATGCCGGCCGGGGCGAAATCGGCGCCGGTGGGCACGGCCAGGGTGGGGAAATCGGCCCACAGGACGCCGGGCAGGGCGGCCAGGGCGTCGAAGAGTTCCCGGGCTCCGTCCCTGGCCCGGTTGACCCGCAACCCCAGCGGCGCGGGTTCGGCCTGGGCGGCCAAGAGCTCCCGGGCGGCCTCGGACCCGAACGCGCCGAGCCACAGGGACACGATCCACTCCGGACAGGAAAAATAGCGGCCGAGATGCACGGCTTCGCTGGGCCGGTCGCGGCGGTAGAAATTCGGATCGTCAAAGTTCCGGGGATCGGCGGCCACCCGACGCAGCACGGCGTTGGCCATGCCGGAGAGGCCCTTGCCCGCCGCCCGGCGCACGGCGGAGACGGCCCAGTCCACCGAGGCATAGGCCGGCACCTTGGCGCAGTAGAGGATCTCATAGGCGGCCAGGCCCAGGATGCGGCGCACCGGGAGGGGCACGGCGGCGGGGTTCTTGAGGAATCCCGACAAGATGAAATCGAGGCGGCCGCACAGGCGCAGGTAGCCGTAGACCAGCTCCGTGGCCAGTCCCCGGTCCCGGGGGTCCAGGGTCGAATCCGCCAGACCGGCATCGAGCGCCGCCTGGACGTCCTGGCCCGGGTTGCCCTTGGGGCCGGGACTGGGCAGCACCCGGCCGAGCACAGCCAGGGCGATGCGGCGGGCCGGCGGCAGGGCGGCCGGCGTGGGGGCGCTCATTTCGCACCGCCCGTGGGCTGGAGCCGGGGCAAGTCGGCAAAGGGACCGAACACGGGCGCGCGGGACTCGCCGCCGGCCAGAAAAAATCGCAAGGCGGCCTCCAGATGGGGCAGGGTGACCCGGGTGTCCAGGCAGGGGCCGTTGGGCCGCTCGTTGAGGACGCCGTAGACCGGGATGGGGTAGGTGTCCTGGATGCCGCTGGCCAGGTCGCGTTCGCAGGCCACGG
>JBKICS010000264.1:0-2698 GCA_046567015.1 Acidobacteriota bacterium
CCCGGGTGGCCGAGATCAAGCAGTATTACAAGCGCCTCGAGCCCTTTGACGTCACGGCCGCCGACGGGACGGTCCTTCGCGGTTACTTCCTGCCGCGCCTGCGCGACGGTCGGCCCCGGCCCGCCGTGCTCTATTTTTCCGGCAACGCCGAGGACCAGACCGGTTTTTTCCTGTGGTCGCCCAACGAACTCGGCGCTTACAGCGTGGCCGGGGTGGACTACCGGGGCTACGGCGCATCCGCCGGCAAGCCGTCGGAAACGCTGGTCAAGGCCGACGCCCTGGCCGTTTTCGATGCGCTCCTGCAAAAGCTTGGGCCGGACGGCCGCATCGTGGTCATGGGCCGCAGCCTGGGGTCGGGCGTGGCCGCGTATGTTGCCGCCAACCGGGCGGTGGCCGGCGTCATCCTGGTCACGCCGTACGATTCCCTGGCCGCCGTGGGACAGGCCAGCCATCCGCTGGCCCCGGTGCGGCTTTTAATGAAGCATCCCTTCGACGTGGCCCCGGACGCGGCCCGGGTCACGGCCCCGGCGCTGTTCCTCATCGCCGGCGACGATACGCTCATCCCGCCGATCCACGCCAAGCGTCTGGCCGACCTCTGGCCCGGCCCCAAAACGGTCGAGACCATTGTCGGGGCGACCCACAACAACGTCATCGACAATCCCATGTACTGGAAACTGATCCGGGAATTCCTGAAGGGCTGTTTGGGGCCGGCCGCGCCGCAGCCGACCCCCGGCAGCTAGTCCGAAAGGGCTTGCCCCGCGTCGTCGGTGGCTTCCAAGGCTTCATAAGCGACCGCCTCGTCCTCGGGGACGGCGCGTCGCGTCACCCGCACGCCCGGTCCGCTGCGCACCCGGTCCAGGATGGCGGTTGTCAGCTCGCCCAGGCCTTGGCGGGTCCTGGCCGAGAGGGTCAGGGCGTCGGGAAAGGCGTTTCGAAGCTGCGCGCGCAGGTCCTCGGGCACGGCGTCCCACTTGTTGAGCACGAAAAGGCGCGGCACGTCGCCAAGCTCCATCTCCTGCAGGATGTCGGCCACGGCGTTGGCCTGGGCTTCCACCTCGGGGTGGGAGGCGTCGGCCACGGCGATGAGCAGGTCGGCGGCTTCCAGCTCTTCGAGCGTGGCTCGGAAGGCTTCCTTGAGCTCCTTGGGCAATTCGCGGATAAAGCCGACGGTGTCGGTCAGGATGATCTCGTGGTCGCTCGGAAAGCGCAGGCGGCGGCTGGTGGGGTCGAGCGTTGCGAACAGGCGGTTTTCGGCCAGGACGGCGCTGCCGGTCAGGGTGTTTAAGAGCGTTGATTTGCCGGCGTTGGTGTAGCCGACCAGCGACACCACCGGAAGTCCTGCCCTGGCCCGGCCGGCCCTGGCGGCGGCCCGGCGCTTGCGCAGTTCCTTGAGCTCGTCTTTTATGCGGCCGATGCGTTCGCGGATGCGCCGCCGGTCCACTTCGAGCTTGGTTTCGCCCGGTCCCCGGCCGCCGATGCCGCCCATGAGCCGGGACATGGCCCGGTCCTGGCGCACCAGGCGCGGTTGCAGGTATTTGAGCTGGGCCATCTCCACTTGGAGCTTGCCGGAACGGGTGGCGGCGTGCTGGGCGAAGATGTCCAGGATCAGCTGGGTGCGGTCGATGACGCGAAGCTGCGTCACCTCGGCCAGGTTGCGGATTTGCGACGGGGACAGCTCGCCGTCGAAGACGAGCAGCGTCGCGCCGGCCCGCAGGGCCTCGATCTCGATTTCGGCCAGCTTGCCCTTGCCCAGGAGAAATTTCGGATTGACCGTGGCCACCCGCTGCACCACCCGCTCGGCGATGTCGAGGCCGGCCGTGTCGGCCAGCGCGGCCAGCTCGTCGAGGGAGGCTTCCTGGGCCGCCTTGGGGGTGCTGGCCACGCTGACCAGCACGGCGCGTTCGCGGCCCGAGGCGGATTTTCCCGGGGTGTCGATGCGTTCGCCCTCGCGGGCGAGTTCCGCTTCGAGCGCCTCGGCCAGGGCGGTGAAGTCCTCGTCCACCTTGTCAAACGGGCGCGGCGGCAGCACGTCGTAGGGCGCGTCGCCGGCTCCGGGCGGGAGCAGGTGGGCCACGTGCAGGGCCACCGGCGCGGCCATGCCGTCGATGGTGAGCGCCGCCACGGAGTCGAGGCGCAAAAAGAGCATGTCGGTGAGGTCTTCTTCGTTGAGCCCCTCGCCGGCCAAGTGGACGTGGAGCAGGCGCAGCCCGCGCAACCGGCCGGCGCTTAGGCGGGCGCGGTCGAGTTCCGGGATGAGGATGCCTTTTTGCGAACCGACGATGATGTGGGCGGGTCGGCCCTTGCGGTCGATGAGCAGGCCGACCTGCCGGCCGATGCCGTAGGCGATGGCGGCCAGTTCCCGGGCCTGATCGACGGTATAGCCGCCGACCGAGGGGTAGCGCCGCGTTCCCAGACGTTCCAATGCCTTGATCTGGCTGGGTTTGAGCCCGATCACGTTGCCGACAACCTTGGCAGCTATGGCGAATCCTTTTTGTTTATGGGGAAGGGAGGCTGGTCTGCGCCTGGGGCGTCTGTCGCCTCACCGTCGCGCAAAAACCGGCCAAAAGCCATGTATCGCGGGTATGGTCCTCCCGGCAAGGGGTGGGGGGCGGCACGCACCGGCGGCCTGGGCTTTTTGCGGACGCGGCCGCCGGCGTGTCCGGCCGCGCCGTGAGGGAGATCGTGGTTGGCGCGGGAA
>JBKICS010000265.1:0-3309 GCA_046567015.1 Acidobacteriota bacterium
GGGCATGACCGTCTCCGAGGTCAAGGGCTTTGGCCGCCAGCGGGGCCATACCGAAGTCTACCGGGGCGCCGAGTACCAGGTCGATTTCGTGCCCAAGGTCAAAATGGAACTGGTGGTCGAGGACGCCGTGGCCGCCGAGGTGATAAAAGCCATCCAGTCCGCCGCCCAGACCGGCGAGGTCGGCGACGGCAAGATCTTCGTCTCCACCATCGATGAAGTCATCCGCATCCGTACCGGCGAGACCGGCAACGCCGCCATCTAACGTGCGCCGCGGCATCCCCGCGCGGGCCGAGCCGTAACACCAGCAACCGGGAAGGGGGGACAGCCTCCTTCCCGGTTGTTCTATTGTCAGGGAGTACGCCCCATGCAGTCCGTGACCGACCGACCGCCAAGCGCCGCCATGCTCGTGGAGGGCAAGGCCTTGTGCGACGCCGCCCTGGCCGCCGGGCAGGTGGACGTGGCCTATGTGGCCGCCCTGGCCGACGTCTATGATCGCTATTTCCGGGAACGCCTGGACGAATACCGGGCCGAGGCCGGGGATCCCGGCGATTTCGCCCTGGTCGCCGTGGGCGGCTACGGCCGCCGGGAGCTCTGCCCGGCCTCGGACATCGACGTGCTGGTGCTCTACGGCGAGACGGCCCCGGAGACCGCCCCGGATCTGGCCCGGTTTCTTTTTTTCCCCTTGTGGGATCTGGGCGTGGAGCTCGGCCACGGCGTGCGCACCGTCCAGCAATGCCTGGAGCTGGCCGGCGAGGACAACAAGGTGCTGGCCTCCCTGATCGACCTGCGCTTCCTGGCCGGCCAGACCGCCGTCATGGAGACCCTGGGGCGGCGCCTGACGACCGAGGTCTTTCCGTCCAAGGCCGCCGGGTTCGCCGACTGGCTGGGCAAGGCCAACGAGGTCCGGGGGCGGACCTACGGCGATGCCGGGGGCATGCTCGAACCGGAACTCAAAAACGGCCTGGGGGGGCTTCGCGACTGGCATCAGGTCCGCTGGCTGCTGCGACTGGACCCGCGCTGCGAGCGCGATTGCCGGCTTTTGGCCGACGATCTGGAGGCCCTCGACAACGACGCCCGGTTCGTCCTCACCGCCCGCCTGCATCTGCATCGCTTTTGCGGCCGCAAAAACGACAAATTCTATTTCGAATTCCAGGAGCGGGTGGCCGAGGCCATGGGCTTTGGCCAGCGCGGCGACCGCAAGGCCGTCGAACGCTTCCTGTCCATCCTCTTGCGCCGCATGGCCGACATCAAGGCCCTGCGCCTGTCGGTCTGGCCGCTACTTGCCGGCGGGGTGGGGGCCATCGACCTCGACGCCCCGGCCCGGCCCGTGGCCGAGGGCATCGAGGAGGCCCCCGAGGGCCTGCGTTTTTCGGCCGAGGTCACGGACACGGCGGCCTCGGAACTGATTTTCCCGCTTTTTGCCGCCTGCGCCGCCACGGGCCGGCCGCCGTCCCACGACACCCTGCGCCGGCTGCGCGCCATGGCCGGGGCACTGGGCCGGCTGGCCGGGGTGTCGCCGCGTACCGGCCGCCAGATTTACGACAGCCTGGGCGAAATCATGGTCGCCGACGTCACCGGCACGGCCATGGACGCGGTCATGGCCTCGGGCATCCTGCGGGCCGTCCTGCCGGAGTTCACCCGGGTCGAGGATCTGGTTTCCTACGACGTCTACCACGTCCATCCCGTGGGCCGGCACAGCCTGGAAGCCGTGCGCCTTTTGAGTGAAATCCGGGCCGGCGGGCCCAGCCGGGCCAAGGCGCTGCTCACCGGCCTGCCCCGGCCGGAACTGGTCTTCTGGGGACTGCTCCTCCACGACGTGGGCAAGGGCCTGGGCGGCGGGCATGCCGAGAAGGGGGCGCAGCTCGCCGAGGACATGCTCACGCGGCTTTCCGCCCCGCCCGAGGCCCGCCACGCCATCGCTGCCCTGGTGCGCGAGCACCTTATCCTGCCCGAGACCGCCACCGGCCGCGACCTGGCCGACCGGGACATCGTGGCCCGGGTGGCCGGACGCATCGCCACCGTGGAAACCCTGGACATGCTGGTGCTCATCGCCCGCTGCGACGGCCTGGCCACCGGTCCCCAGGCCTGGACGGGCTGGAAGGAAAGCCTGGTTTACGACCTGGCCGCCAAGGTGCGGGCCGCCATCGAACAGGGGCGGTTATTCGACGCCGGGGATGCCCGGGTCATGCTGGCCACCCGCGACCGGCTGCGGGAGATGGCCCGGGACCGCTTCACTCCCGAGGCCCTGGAACAGATGCTTTTAGCCATGCCGCCGCGCTATCTGGTCAGCCAGCCGGTGGAGGCGATTCTCACCCATCTCGACCTGCTGGCCGAGCTCGACGCCGCCGTGGCCGAGGACCGGCGCATGCGCCCGGGCGACCGGGCCGGCCGGGACGTGGCCGCCTTGACCCAGGCCGCCCTGCCGAGCGGCGAGGGCTTTGCCGTCACCGTGGCGGCGAGAAAGGTGCGGGAGCTTTTTCCCACCGTCACCGGGGTGCTGGCCCTGCACGACCTGTCCATTCACGACGCCGACGTCTTCGTCTGGGAGGACGGGGTCACCATCCTGGCGCTTCGCACCGGCAATCCGCCGGACGTGCTCTACAGCGACGAGGTGTTTGCCCGGGTGGCCCGGGCCGTGCGCTACGCGCTGACCGGCAAGCTGTTTCTGGCCTACCGGCTGGCCCGCAAGCGGGCCTCCTTTGCCTCGGCCACGGCCCCGGCCGGTCCCAAGTCGCCGCCCACGGTGCGCCTGGACAACAAGGCCTCCGATCTCTACACGGTCATCGACGTGTCCTGCGACGACCGGGTGGGCCTTTTATACGACATCGCCCGCACCCTGGCCGAGTTGCATCTGGAGACGCATCTGGCCAAGGTCATGACCCCGGCCGGCCGGGTGCGCGACGTGTTCTACGTGCGCGGCTTAAACGGACGGCGGGTCGAGGACCAGGAACAGGTCGAGGAGATCAAGGCGGCGCTCCTGCACCGGCTGGCCGACGACTTGTGTCCCTTGCGCTAGCCCCGCAATCGTCCGGCAACCTTCCCTTTCATGCAGTCGCCCGGATTGTGCCGTGCTTGACGCGCCGCGTCGAAGCGGCAATAAAAGGGTTGTGAGAGCCGGGCCATGGCAGTGTGCCGTGGCCGACAAGGAGCCTGCATGACCGACCACGCCTCCGTTTGCGTCCCGCGCCTCGGCGATCCGGCCCCGGATTTCGAGGCCGAAACCACCCACGGCATCCTGCGGTTGGAGGACTTTCGGGGAAGCTGGCTGGTGTTTTTTTCCCACCCGGCGGATTTCACGCCGGTGTGCGC
>JBKICS010000266.1:0-10682 GCA_046567015.1 Acidobacteriota bacterium
CTTTCGTCCTGTGGTGGTCCACCATCGCGCCGACCAACGACCGGGACTGGCAGCCCGACGTGGCCGTGCTGCC
This sequence comes from Acidobacteriota bacterium, assembly GCA_046567015.1. Taxonomy (GTDB): domain Bacteria; phylum Desulfobacterota; class Desulfovibrionia; order Desulfovibrionales; family Desulfovibrionaceae; genus Solidesulfovibrio. The sequence goes on from JBKICS010000266.1 coordinate 74, forward strand.
GTATGCCGAGGTCAACGGCGAGGCCGTCACGGTGCGCAACGTGCGCAACTTTGACTACCGCAGCGAAACCGACTTCACGCCGCGCTACTTTGACAAGACCTATGACCTGGACCGCCTCGACTCGGTGGACCTCATCGCCGTCTACTGGATGGGCGAGGCCATCGCCCACGTGATGCTGAGTTTCGGGTTCGCCGGCCAGGACTATCTGTGCTTCTCCATCGAGACCCGCAAGGCGCGCGGTCAGGACTATTCCTCGATCCGAGGCTTTTTCAAGCAGTATGAGATCATCTACGTCGTGGCCGACGAGCGGGATCTGATCCGGTTGCGCACCGACTACCGCCGCCCGCCCGAGGAGGTCTATCTCTACCGCACCCGCTTGACCCCGGTTGCCGCGCGCAAGCTCTTCCTGGAGTATGTCAAAGCCATAAACGGTCTGCGGGGCACGCCCGAGTTCTACAACACCCTGACCACCAACTGCACGACCAACATCGTTCGCCACATTCAGGCCTTTGGCGGAGCGGCGCGGTACAACTGGAAGATCCTGTTTTCGGGCTATGCGCCGCTGTACGCCTACGAGCAAGGGCGGTTGGACGACCGCCTGCCCTTTGCCGAACTCAAAGCCAGGAGCCAGGTGAACCGGGCCGCCAGCCAGGCCGGTGACGCGCCGGATTTTTCGCGGCGCATCCGGGCGGGCCTGCCGGGCATGGCGCGGGAGCCGGGGCAGGCGACGTCGCCGGCCTTGCCCGGGCCGGGGGCGCGGGGCAGGGAGTAGCGAACGGGTTTCGGGAGCGCGGGAGGATCGGCGTGCGGCCGGCTCGGGAGAAGGGGCCAGAGGGCGCGACAAGGCAGGAAATGCCGCAGGGCGGCCGTACGGACAATCCGGGGAGTGCGGGAGTCTCGAACCGAGGCAGGTCTGGGGACCGCGACCGTTTCGCCCGAGGGCGGAGGCCGCCGCTCCGGGAGGGGCTTAGCCCCGGACCACGCAGGCGAGATCGGCGGCGCTGGCGAACAAGGGCTTTTTAAACGCGATGCCGAAGTCGCCGTCCTCCACCCAGCGCACCGTGGCCAGGTGAAAGACCCCAAGCGGCCCCACCGGCTGGAGTCCGGCGTTAAACAGGATCGTGTCGCTTCGCGCCACCGGGAAGCCGTCGTCGGCGACAAAGCGCAGCCGCGCGCCAAGGATGTTTATGTCGAGGACATGGACCTGGGCCGCGTGGTTTTGGGTCTGCACGTGCCCCCGGTGCAGGGCGTGGTCGTCGCTTAAAACGACGCGCTTGGCCGCCCGGCGCTCCCCGCACTCCCGGCAGCACCAGTAGCACGGCCCGGGCGCGCCGCGATCGACCAGCTCATGCCAGGACGTCTTGCCGCATTTGTTGCAGAGCCTGTGTTGCATCAGCGGCATGGGACCGTCCTTGGTTGCGGTCGTGGAAAGAAAACCGGTTCCGACCGCGTTACTTGATTAACCCCACGCCGTAAAGGCCGACCGAGGCCGTGTCGCAGGTTCCGGTTGTCCGGTTGGGGTCCACGGCCATGGCCCGAATGAAGCGGCCGGTGACGTTGCCCTGGTTGTCCATGCTTTCGATGAAGACTGCTCCGAGCTGGTAGATGAACACCGAATTGCGTCCGGAATTCTGCGGCCGCGAGGGGTCGTAGAAGGGGATGAGCGCCACCCGGGGGCTGGCCATGGGGTCGCTATAGGCGCTGCCCTTGATGGAATTGGTGGCCGTGTCCCAATGGGCGCCGGGATCGGTGGCGATGAGGTCGTCCATGCCCTGGTTGGTGGGGCCGACCATGTTGCCGGGTTCGATGGCCAGTTCGTCGCCGTCTTTCACCACGGTGTTGTTGGAGGCGGTGCAGCCGGCGATGTTGAGGCGGTAGGTCGCGCCGCCGGATTGGGGGTTGCCGACGTTGGCCGGCGGGTAGTCCACCGGTTGGTAATGCCCGGGCACCGTGGTGTCGTGGCTGTCGCCGATCTTGAGCACGATTTGCGTGCCCAGGTCGCTGGCGCCGTAGCCGAGGACATTGACGGAATTCACCTCGCAGGTGCTGTTCGAATCCAGGGCACCGTTATTTTTGTATTTCTTGTCACTGTCGCAGCTGTCGTTCCAGGTGAACTTGGCCGGGGGCGAAAAGGGCTTGAGGCACTTGGTCTGGTTGGAGCAAAACAGCGAGGCGCTGGCCCTGGTCGTCAGGTCCTGGGTATTCCAGCCGAGGATGGGGCCGAGGAACATGTCCACCGGGTTGCCACGGCTGGTCGTGCGCCCGGCCGTCACCTTGACCGTGTCCGGGGACGCGCTCACGGCCAGGGCGTCGCCCTTGTAGAATTCCACGTCGCCGGTGGTCACGGCGCTGGCCTGGACGTCCTGGTCCCCGAGGTTGCGCTGGCCGTAGGACACGGCCGTGGCGCTGACCAGGGCGCGGTTGTCGCCATGGCGCACCAGGTCCGCCGCGCCGGCCAGGGCGGCGGCATCGGCGGCCGTCTGCAACTGGCTGCGTTTGTATTGCAGGAAGCCGTAGTCCACGGCCAGGGTGGCCATGGCGGCCAGAACCACCATGATCAGGGCGGAAAACACCACGACGGAACCGGATTGGGGGTGCGTCGCGACCTGGCGTTTGTTGGCGTCCATGGCTGCCTCCCTAGAATTGTTGCGCCGTGGCCGTGGCGACGACCTGGGTTATGCCCGGGCTGATATGCTGCCAGGGGATGATGACCATGCCTGTGGTGTCGTAGCGCACCGTCACCGTGACCGGATCGCCCGAGACCTGGGAGCCGGTGGAGCTGACGTGGGCCAGCTTGAGGTCGTACCCGGCGTTTTTGATGTAGCTGTCCACGGCGGTGGCGATGTCCCGGCTCCTGGCCGCGGCCACGACGCCCTCCCGGGCGGCCCGGGTGACCACGCTTTGGGCATGCAGGATCTGGCCGAAATCGACGATGCCGACGAGCAGCGGCATGAAGAAAAAAGTCAGGAGCAGGGCGAATTCCACGCTGATCGAGCCCTGCTCGCGGCTTTGCCGGGAAGATGTCCGGGGAGCGTTCATGGTTCCACCACCATAGTCGCCGACGAGTTGATGCTTTGGGGGAAAAGCGTTGTCCCGAGATAGTGCGGCAGGATCAGCGGGCTAAACGGCAGGGTTGCCGATACGGTCACCGGCTGGTTGGCAACGGGCGGGGACGGGGTGACGGAGACCACGGCGGTCTGGCCCGCGCCCTGGTAGATCGGGTCGCTCAGGCTGCCGGCCACCGAGGCGTTGACCATGTCGGCCGTGGCTCCGGGCAGGACCGCCACCCGGGCGCCGTCGGCCACCGCCGCCGAGAGCGAGGCCCGCAGATAGAAAAAACGGCTGTAGTCGATGATGGCAAAGACCAGGGTCAACAAAAGCGGCAAGATCAGCGCCATCTCGATGGCGCTGGCTCCGGCCTGGTCCTTGGGGCGGGTGGCGGCTGGCATGGGCGTTCCTGTTTTTTGGGCGGCCGGTCAGCTCCGGCCATGGACCCGATATACAGGTAACGCCGGCGGGACAGGGCGTCGATGGGCCTGATTCCGCAGGTCATGGGGGAAACCCCCTAGAAAAAGGGCGGCGTCGGCTGTTAATCGATCAGTCCCAGCCGGCTGGCGTAGCGCACCAGTTCCACGGAATTTTGCAGCCCGAGCTTGCGCATGAGGCTGCCCCGGTGGTGTTCGGCGGTCTTGACGCTGATGGCCAGGGCCCCGGCCACTTCCTTGTTGGACAGCCCTTCCACCACCAGCCGCATGACCTCGCGTTCGCGGGGGGTGAGCGAATCGTAGGCCGAGTGGGACTCGTCCTCGCGCCGGGGAGGGGTGGCGAGCAGCGCCCGGGAGATTTCCACGGACAGGGTGGGATCGAGGTAGGGGAGGCCGGCGGCCACGGCGTTTAAGCCGGCAATCAGGCTCACGGTGGCGGCGTCCTTGGTCAGGTAGCCCAGGGCGCCGACCTTGATGGCCTCGGAAACGTAGTCCACCTTGGCGTGCATGCTGACCATGAGGATGGCCAGGGCCGGCAGCATCTGGCGCAGCTCCCGGGCCAGCTGGATGCCGGAACGGTCGGGCAGGGAAATGTCCACGATGGCCAGATCCGGCCGGCAGGCCTTGGCCACGCGCAGGCCTTCGCCGTAGCTGCCGGCCTCGCCGGCCACCTCGAACTGGGGGTCGCGGCGCAGGATGGCCTTGAGGCCTTCGCGAAACAGCGGATGGTCGTCAACGATCAGCAGGCGCTTGGTCGTCATGGCAGGTGTCTCCGGCATAAGGGATTTCCGCCACCACCGTGGCTCCATGGCCCGGGCTCGAGACGATGCGCAGGCTGCCGCCGAGCAGCCAGGCCCGCTCGCGCATGTTGACCAGGCCCATGCGCGGCCGCGAGCCGCCCTGGGGGCAGGGATCTTCGCGACCGGGCGTAAAGCCCCGGCCGTCGTCGCGCAGGCGCAGGATGAGCTTGGGGTAGGACTCGATCAGGCGCACGTCGACCCGGCTGGCCCCGGCATGCTTGCGGGCGTTGGCCAGGGCTTCCTGGGCGATGCGGTAGAGGTTTATCGCCACATCCGGGTCGACGTCCAGGCCCTCGAGCCCCACCCCGGCATAGGTCACACGCAGGCCCGAGGCCTTGGCCACTTCCTGGCACAGCCGCCGCAGGGCCAGGTCCAGGCCCAGATGCTCCAGGTTGGGCGGGCGCAGCCCGTAGGCCAGTTCGCGCACCGAGGCGATGGCCCGGGCCAGCAGCCGGGAGGAGGCGTCCAACCGCGCACGCAATTCTCCGTCCGCCTCGGGCAGGCCGTCGAGGAGAGTCTCGTAGGCGATCTTGAGCGAGGAGAGATCCTGGGCCACGTTGTCGTGGAGATCCCGGGCGATGCTGGCCCGTTCGGATTCCTGGGCCTGCATGAGCTGGCCGGTCAGGGCCCGGATGCTCTCGGCCGCAAGTTTCAGTTCGGTGATGTCCACCGCCGTGCCCACCAGCCGGCGCGGCGCGCCGTGCGGCACGGTCACGGCCCGGCCCCGGCACAGAAACCACAGGATCTCGCCCCCGGCCGAACGCAGCCGCAGCTCCCGCTCCAGTACCGGCGCTTCCAGCCGGTCCGGGGGCTCGCGGCGCAGGCTGTCACGGTCTTCGGGGACCAGCCGCTCCAGCCAGGGCGACAGCGGCTGCGGCCGGCCCGTGGATTCATAGCCGAGCAGGGCGGCCAGGACCGGGTCCACGGCCAGGGTCGCCTCGTCCGGCCGCAGCTCCCAGATCCCCACCTTGGCCGCCCGGGTGGCCATGAGGTAGTTGGCCCGGGCCGCGTCCAGTTCGCCCAGCATGTGGTTGATGGTCCGGGACAGGGCCGAGACTTCGTCGTTGCCGGCCAGGTTGGTGACCCGGTTGCGGCCGCCCTGGCCGAGTTCGGCGATCTCGGCGCCAAGGCCCGTGACCCGCGAGAGGATGTAGCGTTCGACGAAATAGAGCATGGCCAGGCCGAAGATGATGCCGATGCCCACCAGGGAGCCGACCATGGTCCGTTCGAGCAGGAGGCCCTGGCGGTGGATGCTGCGGGGCATGGCCACGGACAGGACCATGGCCGGGCGGCCGAGCAAGTCCGGCAGCAGGGCGAAGCCGCCCACCGTGTCCTGGCCCAGCACCCGGACTTCGTGCGAGCTCTCCGGGCCGGCGGCAAGGGCGCTGGCCAGCCCCGGGGGCAGGTCGTGGCTTTGCAGGGGCAGGAGCCGCACGTCGAGCAGGGTCAGCTCCGAAAGAGCCCGGATTTTTTGTTCGTCGAGGATCTGGGCCATGACCAGGGTGCCGGCCGGGGGGCCGCCCCGGGTGCTGGTCAGCACGGTCTGGGCCGCCACGAGGCAGGGCTTGCCCTCGAAAAAGGCGATGCCGGCATTGCGGCCCTCAAGGGAGCGCAGCTGCAACAGCTCCGGCGTGGCCCGGGCCATGGCCGCCATCGGTTCCGCGGCGTCGGTGAGCACGCCCTCGGTGGCGTCGTACATCCTGGCCGCCACCAGCCTCCCTTCGGTATCGAACAGGGCGAGCAGGTCCAGATGGATTTCGCCGAAGCTTTGGGGCGTCAGGTTGGCTTCGACATAGGCGTCGTTGGGCGAGCGCACGAACTGGTAGGTGTCGTCCCACAGGCCCCAGTCGGCGGCCATGCCTTCCAGATTCTTGAGGTCGCGGGACAGGGCGTTTTGCACACGGTTGAGGTTTTCCGCCATAACCTGGCGCTCCAGCCGGTCGAAACCGCTCTGGATGTTGCCCCGAAACAGGGCATACAGCAGAAGCGTCAGGCCGAAAAACGTGGCGCAGACGATGACGACGGCGGTTTTGCGAAGGGTCATGGGGCAACCAGTCGGGCAGGGAAACTTGGCCCGGACACCCAAGGGGTCCGGAAACGGCCTGTGCCCGCAACCTGTTGGGTAGCCCGGGGGCGGACAATTGGCAAGGTTCGCGGCCCGGCCGTCCCGGCGACGGCGCGATCCGGCCGATCCGCTCGCCTTGACAGCGGTTTTTGTTGCGACTAACCAACTAATGGTTTCATGGGTTTGCCCTCCGGCGAGGGCCCTCTTTCGGCCTTCGACCCCGCCCTGCCGACAATGTCGCCCCGGCCGCCCAGGGCCGTCCCGGGCCGCAAGGATGCCAGGATGACGGCATGACCAATATCAGCGTCAAGGAACAAACCGTCGGCCTTTTTACCGATTCGGCCTTGGCCGAACCCGGCCTGACCCTTTTTTCCACCATGTTCGGCTACGACACCTGGCTTATCGACAACCAGGGCCGGGTGGTCAATTCCTGGACCAGCGACAGCGTGGGGGCCGGTCCGGCCTATCTGCTCGACAACGGCGATCTGATCCGTTCGGGCGTGGCCTATCTCAACCAGTACAACATTTCCCTCAACGCGCCCTCGGGCGGGCGCATCGAGGAATACGACTGGGGCGGCGATCTGGTCTGGAGCTACGAATACATCGGCGACGACTACAGCCAGCACCACGACTTCTGCGTCATGCCAAACGGCCATGTCCTGCTCATCGCCTGGGAATACAAGTCCCAGGCCGAGGCCTTTCTGGCCGGGCGCGACCCGTCCCTGATCTCGCCCAAGGGGCTGGTCGTGGACACCGTGGTGGAGGTGGAAAAAACCGGCCCCACCTCGGGCCAGGTGGTCTGGGAGTGGCATGCCTGGGACCATCTGGTGCAGGACGAGAATCCGGCCCTGCCCAATTACGGCCAGGTGTCCAGCTATCCCGAGCGTATCGACATCAACTACGCCGGCACGCCGATCCTTGGCACCAACAACGCCGATCCCGACTGGACCCACATCAACGGCATCGACTACAATCCGGACACCGACCAGATCGTGCTTTCCGTCCATACCTTAAACGAGGTCTGGATCATCGACCACAGCACCACCACGGCCGAGGCGGCCGGGCATGCCGGCGGCAATGCCGGCCACGGCGGCGATCTGCTCTACCGCTACGGCAACCCCCAGGCCTACGGGGCCGGCGGCGCGTCGGACCAGGTGCTGTTCGGCCAGCACGACGCCCAGTGGATCGCCGACGGGCTGCCCGGGGCCGGCAACCTGCTCGTGTTCAACAACGGCTGGCAAAGCCCGGACGGGGAGTATTCCCACGTCCTTGAGCTGCAACTGCCCGTGGACGCGGCCGGCAACTACCAAGTGGGCGACACTGCCCCCTTTGCCGACGCCGCAGTCGTCTGGCGGTATCCCGAGGAAAACCAGGACGGTTTTTATTCGGCCTACGTCTCGGGCGCGCAGCGCCTGGAAAACGGCGACACGCTCATCACCCTGGGGATGCTTGGGACCATGACCGAGGTGGACGCCTCGGGCAACGAGGTGTGGAACTACGTCAATCCCGACACCGACCAGGGCTTGCTCGCCCAGGGCGAGGCCGTGCCGGCCATCGGCCTGGGCTATGCCAACAATGTGTTCAAGGCCATGCGGTACCCCTATGATTTTTCAGGTTTTTGGGGAAAAGATGTGCGCGGCGGCGCGATGCTCGTCTCCGACGCCGCCGCGACCACGGCCCCATCCCTGGCCAAAGATCCGCTGGGGGCCAATCTGGCCGGCTCCGTCGGCTGACGCCGGGCCGGCAAGGGCCCGCGTGCCCGAGGAGGTTTCCATGTCCAGGCCATTTTTTCGCATCGCGGCGGCCATGCTGCTGTGCGCCGGTTTGCTTTTGCCGGCCGCGAGGCCCTGCCCGGCGGCCGGCAGCGCCGTTGGCCGCGAGGCCGGCCTGCCGAGCCTGGTCATCGACGGCAAGCCCGTGACCTCGGGCTTTTTTGAGATCTACTACTACCCGTCGGGGGACGTTCCCATCGCCAACCAGCCCGAGTACCGCGATCCCCGCTGGTTGGGCGCCATGCGCCGGGTGGTGGATCTGGCCGTGGCCCAGGGGCTGCGGCTGGTCATGGCCAGCGTCTGGTGGGGCGACCTGGACGTCTCGGCCCGGCGGCCGGACAATCCGGCCGCCGCCGTCTACGATTTTCGGCCCCTGGACGAGTTTATGGCCTATGCCCGGCAGCGCAAGGTGGCCGTGATCCTCAAGACCTCGGCCAACCACTTCCTGCCGGCCTGGTGGCTGGCGGAAAACGGTTTTCCGCCCGGCGCGGGCTACCAGGAACGCTCGCAATGCCGGGTCTGCGAAACCGACGCCTACGGCACGGCCTACGCCAATCCGAGCCTGGGGAGCCTCACGCTTCGCCGGGATTACGGGGCCTTCGTCACCGCCCTGGTGACGCGCTACCGCAGCCAGCAGGCCCTGGCCGGGTGGGCGTTTGGCCTGGGGCCGACCGGCGAGGACGCCTACGGTCCCAACTACATCGTGGTGGACGCCCCGGGCGGCGGCAAGGGCCTGGGCCGGCGTCCCATGATGTTCACCGACTATTCGCCGGATTTCACCGCCCGCTTCAAGGACTGGCTGGCCGCCAAATACGGCTCCGAGGCGGCGCTGCGCCGGGCCTGGAACGATCCGGCAATCAGTCTGGCCAACTTCCGCACCCCGCCGCCGGCCGAGCTGGTGCGCGATCCGGCCGCCTTTTCCCGGGAGCCCTTCCCGGACCCGGCCATTGAGCGCCATTTCGACCTGCCGGCGGTGCTGACGCCCAAAGGGCTGGATTTCTATGCTTTTCGCGTGTACGCCCGGGAGGCCGACACCGACTATTATGCTCGGCTCATCAAGTCCCTGGACCCCAACCACGTGCTGCTGTTCAACGCCCGGGTCCGGGCCTCGGCCAGAAACCATCCCGCCATCGACGGCATTTTTTTCAATCCCCATCCCCGTTTCGGACAACCGCTCTTTTTCGAGGCAAACCAGCTCTATACCGTGCTGCGTTCGGTTGAGGCCATAACCGCCGCCGGCAAGATCGCCCTGGTGGCCTCGGAAAACGGGGCCGAGCGCACGCCGGTGGCCGGCCGCTACGAATCCCCGGAGCAGATCAACTACCTGATGGCCCTGGGCCAGGGCGTCAAATCCCTGGGCGGGCTCATGGGTTATGCCGTGGACCTCCTGGATGTCGGCGCGCCCAACCATTTCCTGCCCACCTGGTTTTCCGAGGAAGCCAACGCGGCCGAGCGGGCCATCGAGGCCTACCGGCCCAAGCCCGGACGGGGGCCGTGCGACGCCATCCTGGACCTTCGCGGCAAGAACCATTGCGACGCCGGCACGGCCAGTCCGCTCGGCTGCGGCTTGATCGAACTGGCGTTTATCAACTATTGCCACGCGGACACGAGCTGCGACGCCAACCACGACGGCCGGGTGAGCGAGGAAGAGTTCGCGGCCTGCCGGGGCAGTCAGGCGCGCCCCGGGGCCGGGCCGCCGCCGCAGGGAACTGCGCCCGGGGCCGCGCCCGGCGGGGCCGGCGTCCCGGCCGGCAGATGCGGCGACGGGGTGTGCGACGATTTCGAGCGAGCCAAGGGCGTGTGCCCGCAGGACTGCGCAGCGGCCGGCGGGGCGTCGGCCCCGACCGGCTCCCCGGCCGGGGCGACGGGCTGGTCCGGGGCGACGTCTCCGTCCGGCTCCACGGCTCCAGGCACGCCGGGCGGCGTAAGCGCCCCGGCGACTCCGGGCAGGCTGGGCGGATCGGGCGGTACCGGCGCTTCGCCCGGTAAATGCGGCGACGGGATATGCGACGATTTCGAGCGCAGCAAGGGTGTATGTCCGAAGGACTGCGCAGCGGCCGGCGGGGCGTCGGCCCCGACCGGCTCCCCGGCCGGGGTGACGGGCTGGTCCGGAGCGACGTCTCCGTCCGGCTCCACGGCTCCGGGCACCCCGGGCGGCGTAAGCGCCCCAGGCGCCCCGGCGACTCCGGGCGGCTCGGGCGGTACCGGCGCTTCGCCGGGCAAATGCGGCGACGGGATATGCGACGATTTCGAGCGAGCCAAGGGCGTGTGCCCGCAGGACTGCGGCGCGTCAGGCGGCGCGGCGGGCAGCACCTCGGCCCTGCCCGGTTCCTCCGTGGGCATCGCCCCGGCCCGGGCGGGCACGTCGGTTGGGAGCGGGGCTGCGGCCGGGAAATGCGGCGACGGGGTGTGCGATGATTTCGAGCGGACCAAGGGCGTGTGCCAGCAAGATTGCGGGGCGGGCCCGGGAACCGCGACTTCGGGGCC
>JBKICS010000267.1:0-2798 GCA_046567015.1 Acidobacteriota bacterium
CGGAGCCGCACCCGGGAGCCTGGCCGCCATGAACGCCACCTTGGACGTGGACCAGCCCGTGGCCGGCGTGGCCTTTGCCGCCGCCTTCGCCGACGGCAAGCATCAGCCCTGCCTGCTCACCATCGACTAGCCGCAACCGGCTACCTTCACGGAGAAACCCATGGCCTTGGCCGCAATCTCCCTGCCCCGGGCCAACACCGAGGGGCTTCGTCGCGCATTGCCCGACACCCTGGCCAGCCTGATGGCGGAAGTGGCCGGCATCGTCGGCGATCCGGGCGTGTCCGAGGCGGACATCGTCCGGGCGCTCGGACGCGGCCTTTTTGCCGCCGCCGGGGCCACGCGCCTGCCTGATCTGGCGACCCGGGCCGAGATCGTTTTCGGCCCGGGGCAGGCCGACGCGCCGCTCCCGGCGGATTTGCTGCACGGTCCTTGCGATGCCTTCCTCCTCCCCGCCGGCGGCCGGGTCCGGTTGGCCCCGGATCTGGCCGCCTTGATGCGGCTGTCCCCTGGCCAGACTCCGGGACGGCCACGCTTCGGCTCGGCGGCCGGCGGCCGGCTCCATGTCCGGCCCGTGCCCCAGGAGGAAACCGTCGTCACCATCGACTACCACCGGCTGCCCCAGCCCCTGACCGGGGCGGCCGACAAACCCGAGGGCCTGCCCCTGCATCTGGCCGGTCCGCTGCTCGTCGCCTACGCCTGCCGGGAGCTCTTCGAGCGCCTGGAGGAAGGCGCGGACGGCAAGAAGGTCCAGGCCACGGCCTATGGCCGGCGCTATGAGGCCTTGCTCGCCGAGCTGGTCGGCCTGTGCGGCCCGCGCCAGACCGAGCCTGTGGACGTGGCCACCAGCCGCGATCCCTACGGCTTCGGGGAGGACTGGCCGTGAGCCGCGACGTGATCCTGACCGCCTGTCTGGGGCTTGGAGCCGCGACCGGGCCGAATGGTCTGGTCTGCGATGCCGAAACCGGCCGCTTCGAGCTGGCCGAGGCCGTCAACGTGGACGTGGTGGCCGGCCGCATTGTGCGCCGGCCGGGCTACGAGCGCCTGGGCGGGTACGGTTTCTCGCAGCTGTATTCCGACGGCGCCGACCTCTACGGCCTGTGCTGCGACGGGCTCTACCAGATCCCGGGCCAGGGCCAGCCGGCGCTGTTGCGCGGCGGCCTCACCCCAAACGCCCCCATGGCCTTCGTGGCCGTAGCTGGAACCGTCTACTTCGCCAACGGCTTCGAAACCGGCCGCATCCGCGAGGGTGCGGCCGAGGCCTGGGCTGGCGGGCGCTATCCCGGCCCGGATCGCATCGCGCGCTACGTTCCGCCCCCGGCCGGGCACGCCCTGGCCTACCATGCCGGGCGCATCTGGATCGCAGTGGAAAACTGCGTCCACTTCACCGAAGGGGCCGGGCTCTTCGACTGGGTGGACGGCCTGGGCGGGTTTTTGCCGCCCTTTGTCGGACGCGTCCGGTTGCTGGCCCCGATGGCCGGCGGCCTTTACGTCGGCGACGAGGCCGGCGTGGTCCATGTGGCCGGGACCGACCCCAAGAAAATGACCTTTGCCCGGGTAAGCCCGAGTGCGCCCATTCCCGGCAGCCTGGTCCTGCTTCCCGCCGGTCGCCATACCCGGGCGGCCGGACGGGATCTGGGCGGCGACGCCGCGATCTGGGCCGCGCCCGACGGCATCCACCTCGGCCTGCCGGACGGCAGCGTGCGGCGCATCGCCACCGCCGCCGTCCCGGCCACGACCCGGGCCGCCGCCGTGGCCACGCGCGGCCGTTACCTGCTCTTTGTGAGCCTTTAACGCCTGACGGCGACAACCTTTTGCCCAAGGAGACCCCATGGCCCTGCGTCTTTCCACCGGCCTTCGCAACATGCTGCTCGGCACCGCGAGCTTTAAAACCATCATGCAAAACGGTGTCATCCGCATCTTCCCCGGCGTGCAGCCGGCCAGCGCCGACGACGGCGAGGGGGCGACCCCCCTGCTGGAGATCACCGTCTCCTCCGGCGCGTTCACCCCGGGCACGGCGACCAATGGCCTGAACTTCGCCGCGCCCGCTGCCGGTGCCTGCGCCAAGTCCACGGGCGAGGTCTGGTCCGGCGCGGCCACCACCTCGGGAACGGCCGGGTGGTTCCGCTTCTACGCCAAAAGACGTATAGTCTTCCAGTACGGTCTTGCTGAGTTCAAAATAGTAAATATTTACAGCATATTTTAGAACAACCTGTCTATTCTTGTCTGACAGAATCTATTGACATCCAACATTTTTAGGGACATTTTTAGGGGCATATCAGTCTGCCAAATTGTTTTTAGGGGCATTGATAACTGACTAAGTGCAACACCCCGTGGCAACTTAAAATGTCACTCTCACTCTAGCAAGCGAGCCCGTCGTATGCCCAAAAAAGTTGTCCCCTTAAGCGAAGTCGCGGTGCGAAATGCCAAGCCCCAGGCCAAGCCCTACAAACTGGCAGATGGCGGCGGCCTGTACCTTGAAGTGTTGCCCACGGGGGGCAAATCTTGGCGTGTGAAGTATCGATATAATAACAAAGAGAAACGCATTGTATTGGGTCTTTGGCCTAGCGTTAGCCTTAAAATGGCAAGAGAAAGAAGAGAAGAAATCCGCTCACTACTCGCAAATGGGAAAGATCCACATTTTGAAATACATGCAGCGAATGCAAGGAGCAAAACTGCGTCCGAGACTTTTGAAACAATTTCAAGAGAGTGGTTTGCCCACAATTTGTCTGGACTAAAAGAAAGAACAGCCGCCGAAATCATTAGGCGCTTTGAAAAAAATGTATTCCCCTGGGTTGGTC
>JBKICS010000268.1:0-3188 GCA_046567015.1 Acidobacteriota bacterium
GGTCGGGTCGGCCGCCGCTTGCCCCCGCACGTCGGCCATGAACGCCGGCGTGGCAAAGGCCTCGATGTCGGTCAGGTCGCGCCGGCTCCAGGAACTCTGCAGCCGGGCGAAAAGCGTCTTGGCCCCGGCCAGGAAATCCTGCGCGTCAAAGCCCGGCGGCAGGTCCGGTCCGCCAGACGCCTCCGGTGCGGCCGCGGCGGCCGGATCGGCTCCGAGATTGCTCCAGCCGCTCGCCGCCGCTTGCCTGGCCTGGGAATACGACTCGGCCTCGTAGGTCCGCGCCATGGCCGGGCCGGTGTCCGGTCCGTCGGCCGTGGCCGCGCGCCGGGCGCGCAGGAACTTAAACAGCAGGAACAAGCCGCCGCCGATCAGCAGCATGTCGAGCAGCCCCATGCCCCCGCCGCCATGGCCGCCGCCAAAGAGCATGGACCCGAGCAACCCGCCCACGAGCAGCCCGCCGAACATGCCGCCCAGGCCCGGCCGGGAGAACATGCCGCCGCCGGGATTGGCCGCCGTCGGATTGGGCCGGGCCGATTGCTGGGAGCCAAAGCCTCCGGACGGCTCGCCCATGGACGTCCGGGGCGTGGTGGACGAGCTAAACGACTGCCGGTTGCCAATGGAGCCGCCGCTGCCCAGCCGCTTGGCGGCGGCAAGCTCCAGGCTCGCAAAAAGCAACAAAAAAGCAGTCAGCAAAACGCATGTGGCTTTCCCCACGAGAAACCTCCTTGTTGCGTCCCGGCACGGTCGCGGACCGAAAGCGTCGCGCCCGGGCCACGGACGGCCGTGCTGCGGAGAAATGCCGTGCACGCCGCCCGACAAGCGGACTCCAGGCGCGCCAAGGCCGCCTTCGAAAAGCGGAAGCGGCCGGCATCGGTCCTGGATACTGCGCTATATCAGTCGCAAAGGGGGGGCCGTCAAGACAAAGCGGCCTACATGGAACATTGTTTAGGGGCGAAAGAGAGGGCAAAGGCCGCGACAAAGGGACGCGCGACGAAGTGGACGCCGGAGCGTGGCAGGACGGCAAAGGGGTTGGCGGTCCCGTGGCTGGCGCAAAGGCTCTCGGCGGTAAATTCCAGGACCAAGGGCGTCAGCTCCTGGTCGCCGTCGCCGCAGATGCTGTCGCGCACGAGCGGGGCCAACTCCTGGCGCGATCCGTCCGACAGCCGAGCGGTCACGGCCGAGCGCACCGTGGCCAGGCGCGTCACTTGCCCGTCGCCGTCAAAGACCAGCGAGTTGTCGTCGCCGCTGATGCCGACCGCGTCGGGATCGTAGGCCCAAAGCGGGCCGACGGGCGTAGCCACTTCCAGGGGTTTGGCCGGTTCCAGGGAGCGCAACGCGCCGCCGGGGTGAAACGACAGGCCCAGGCGAACCGGGGCGTTGCCGCAGGGCGCGCGCACGGTCACTTCCTCCCCGGGCCAAAGTGTGAGGCTGCGCAGCCGTCCGGCCGGGTCGAAGGCCACGGCCACAAGCTTGGCGTACAGGGTGCCAATCGGCGTGGCGATGCGCAAGGTCTCGGCCAGCCCGGCCTCGTCGGCCTCGGTCCAGTAGCCGGACAACTTGCCGTTTAAGGGAAACACCCGGGCGATGGCCCCGTTCTCGTGGAAGGTGACCAGCTCCGCCGGCAGCGGCCCCACCGGGGTGTGCACCACGGTGCGGTGCTCCAGGGGCACGGAACGGGCTTGGCCGTTGGGAAAAAACGTCACCGGCGGCTTGTGCATGCGCCGGGTGTCGTCGATGCTGTGCTGGGGCGTCAGCCGGCCGATGGCAGTGTCCAGGGCAAAGGGCGCGGCGGCGAAGGCCGCGCGCAGGCTGCCGTCGGGATGGCGTTCCACCAGGCCGTCGGCGGCCAGGGGGCCGTAGCGGGTGTCGAGAGTGTCCATGCAGCCTGCAAAGCAAATCCCGGTCCACTTTTTTACCACGCTTTTCCGGTCGGTTGCAAAACCGCCTCCGGCAACCGTCGAACAAAACCGTCGCCCCGGCCGACAAAAACGTCGGCTTGCCCGGGCGTCATCGGGCCGCAACCCGCCCGCCGCATACGCAGCGGGTGCCTCACCCACAGCGAGGCCCCATGCTGCCGTTTGCCCATGCCCGCCCTTTCCCTGGCCAGCTCGGCTGCCGGCAGCGTCCGGGCCGCGCCGGTCAGGCCTCGGCCGTGGCCGGCTCCTCCCCGCGCTCCTGGCGGGGGCCATCGAGCAGGATGGGCATGATCATAAACGGCAGCCCCATGCGGTAGAACTGCCGCTGCAGGGTGAAGACGACGTAGTTGTGCAGCAGCCGCGTGACCAGGCTTTCGTGCTCGAAAACGATCTGCCCGCCGAAAAAAATGGCCCTGGGGAAGCGTTCGCTGATGGCCGGGGCCAGTTCCAGCACCTCGTGCACGATGTCCGTGCCCACGGCCCACAACGACTCGGCATAATAGCCCCGACGCCGCATGATGGCCTCGTAGCGGCGCAGATCCTTTTCCATGGCCCCCTTGAGCCGGGACAGCTCGGCCGCTCCCTTGAACACCCCGGCGTCCACCACCCCGATCTGGACGAAGACGTAGTTTTTGACGTCCCGGCCGAACAGCCGCACCACCGAGAGCAGGGTGTGGACGCCGAGGCCATTGTAGCCGTTGACGAAGACCACGGCCGTGGCCGCCTGGGGATCGAACGCCCGGGGAGCCGCGGCGGCCTCGCGCATGACCTCGGTTTCGCCGCCAGCGGTCGTCATGACCTCGCACTGTCCGGCCGGGCCGCCCTCGGCTTCCACGACCTCGCACAACCCGTCGAGATTTTGAATCATGCCGTGTACGCGCTGGTAATGCCGGTTCACCCCCAGGGCCAGAGCGGCCAGCCCGCCGGTGATGAGCAGGGTGACCCAGCCGCCTTCGTCGAATTTGACGGCCGTCACCATGATCAAAATAAATCCAGTGAGGAGCAGGCCCAGGCCATTGAGGCACAGGCCCTTGCGCCAGTGGTCGGCCTGACCGCGCACCTTCCACCAGTGGCGCACCATGCCGAGCTGGGACAGGACGAAGGTGATGAACACGTTGATGCTGTAGAGCACGATGAGCAGGTCCACCGAGCCGTTCGTGGCCACGATGAGGAGCAGGCCGGCCCCGCCCATGAGCAGGATGCCGTTTTGCGTGACCAGCCGGTCGGAGAGCATGGCGAACTTGGCGGGAAACCAGCGGTCTAGCGCCATGT
>JBKICS010000269.1:0-6860 GCA_046567015.1 Acidobacteriota bacterium
TGTGGTCCTCGGCCGTGACCACGCACCCGGTCCGGCGGGCGCAGGCAGTGAGCAGCGCGGCGTCGATGGGCTTGACGGTGGAGAGGTTGACGACCTGGCAGGACACGCCCTGCTCGGCCAGGGCCGTAGCCGCGGCCAGGGCCCGGTGGACCATGACGCCCACGGCCACGATGGTCGCGTCGGTTCCCTGGCGCACGATCTCGCCCCGGCCGAGGGCGAAGGCCGGCGGGGCGTCGTGGATGTCCGGCAGGTCGCTGCGGCCGGTGCGCAGGTAGACCGGCCCCGGATGGTCCAGGACGGCGGGCAGGCAGGCGGCCAGTTCCCGGGGGCCGGCCGGGGACACCACGGTGAAATTGGGGATGGCCCGGAAGATGGCGAGATCCTCCAGGCATTGGTGGGTGGCTCCGTCCGGGCCGACGTCGAGGCCCAGGTGGCTGGCCACGATCTTGACGTTGAAGTCGGGGTAGGCAATGGCGTTTCGGGCCTGCTCCACGGCCCGCATGGCGGCGAACACGGCGTAGCAGGTGGCGATGGGGATGACCCCCGTGGTGGACAGGCCGGCGGCCACGCAGAACATGTTCTGCTCGGCAATGCCGCATTGGATGAAGCGGTCGGGAAAGGCCTCGCGGAAGTGGTAGGTTCCGGTGCCGCCGGCCACGTCGGCGTCCAGGACCACGAAGTCGTCGCGGACCGCGCCAAGGGCGACCAGGGCCTTGCCGAAGGCTTCGCGCATGTTGGTAAGCTGCATGGTGGTGTCGCCTGGGTTGTGCTTCATGATTCGGCGTCGTCGCCGACAAACGTGAGGCGCACGGGCTGAAGCGGCCGCAGTCCGTCCGCCGGGTCGGCCCGCCAGTCCCGGTCGGCCCGTTCGCTTTGCGCCGCCTGTTTGATTCCGTCCCCGTCGGCGGCGCAGCCGATGGCCGTGTCGCGGATGACGGCGGCCATCTCCCGGGGCAGCCAGCAGTGTCCCGGCCCATACTCCGCCCCCTCGCCGTCCAGGTCCAGGTGAAATTCCACGACCTCGGCCCCGAAGCGGTGGACGGCCCGGTGGATGACGCCGGGTTGGCGGGAATGATCCGACCAGCCGACCTTGGTCCCCAAGGCGCGGCGCAGGCTGTCCATGGCCGCCAGATTGGCCTGCTCCGGGGGCAGGGGATAGGCGGAGACGCAGTGCAGAACGGTCAGCTCCCGGCAGCCGGCCCGGCGCAGGACCGAAACGGCTTGCCCCACCTCGGCGGCGTCGGCCATGCCGGTGGAGAGCATGACCGGCAGGCCGGTCGCGGCGCAGGCTTGAAGAAGCGGCGTCCACAACAGCTCATAGGACGCGATCTTGAGAAAGTCCGCGAGCCCCGCCAGCCTGGCCACGGCCTCCAGGGAAAAGGGCGTGCAGCCAAAAAGCAGGCCCTGCCGGCGGCAGTGCTCGGCAATGGCCGGCAAGAATTCCGGCGGCAGTTCGTAGGCCAGACGCTGCCGATGCCGGCGGCTTCTGGCCAAAATCTCCGGGGCGAACAGGTCGGCCAGGCGAAAGAGCTGGAATTTGACCGCTCCGCAGCCGATGCCGGCCGCCGCGTCCACGAAATCCAGGCACCGGTCCAGATTCTGGTTATGGTTGCTCGATATTTCGGCGACAAACAGCGGTCGCATCACACCTCTCCGGTTCGGCTGCCCCAGGGCGCGTCCCGGTCCTCGTCGTCGGGGCCGGTCAAAGGGCGGCCAGGGCCGCGTCGGCGGCCTGGGGATTGCTCTGGCGAACGGCGTCGGCCAGGGCGTCCAGAACCTCGGCCACGGCCTCCAGGGGCGGCGGTGTGGGCAGGCACGGCACGTCGAAGGCCTTGGGGTCAAGGGGGATGAAGGCCAGGGCGTTGTCCAGCCGGCAGGCGTCGCCGATGGAGCCGCAGGCGCTTTCCTGGGTCATCCGGTCGGGCTCCAGGGACTTGGAAAAACGGAGCATGTCCGAGGGGCTCTGGCTGGCGTTGACGGCCTCGATTTCGGCATTGATCTTGGCCGCGACGCTTTGCAGGTGGTCGTAGCCGGGAAGGGGCATCATGCGCCCGGGCTGGCGGGGGTCGGCGGTGTAGCCGCCTTCGTTGTAGCGGGCGATCTCCCGGCGCAGGGCCTCATAAGCCCGGCCGACGGCCTTGCGGTAGCGCCCGGCGGCGGTCAGGGCCATGGGGCGGGAAAATTTGGGCGCGGCGTCGGTCTCGGCGGGAAGCGAGGCCGGGTCCAGGCCAAGGCCGGCCAGGAAGGCGTCGGCGTCGGGATGGCCCAAAAGCAGGCGGCGCAGGGCCTGGATGCTCGCCTGGGCGGGGACGGCCCGCTTACGGACCCGGGTGAGCAAGTCCTGGAAATTTTCCAGGCGTTCGTCGAGCCGGCAACGGCGCGAGAAGAAATTGTCCGCCATCTCGCACAGCACTTCGTGCTTGAGGTCGTCGGCGAAATCGGACCCGCTGGTCATGGTTGCTCTCCGAGGCTGCTGTTTGCCGTTAACCTGCTGGTATCCTCTGCCCTGGCCCTTGGCAAGGGACGGACCATGACAAAAAAAGCGGCTTCGGCTAGATTGGACGCGCCTGGCAGGAGGTGCGCCTATGATGGCGGATTCCCGAACGCGCGAGGAGCTGCTGGCGGAAATCGCGGTCCTGCGCCGACGTTTGGTCGATCTTGAGGCCGAACGGGAGCGGTTTACAGCCGCGGAGCAGGTGTTGCGCCAGGGCGAGGAGCGTTACCGTCGGCTGCTCGAATCGGTGACGGATTACGTCTACACCGTGACCGTGCGAAACGGCCAGGCCGTGGGCACCGAGCACAGCCCCAACTGCGTGGCCGTTACCGGCTATACTTCCGGGGAGTACCGCGACAATCCGCTGTTGTGGCTGACCATGGTGGCCGAGGCGGACCGGCCGGTGGTGCTCGAACACGCCGCCCGGCTCCTGGCCGGGGAGGACGCCGGGCCGCTCGAGCATCGCATCATCCACAAGGACGGCGCCGTGCGCTACGTGCGCAACACGCCGGTGCTGCACCGCGACGCCGCCGGCAACGTGACGGCCTACGACGGCGTCATCAACGACATCACCGAGCGCAAGCGGGCCGAAGAGCTTTTTACCCGGCTGTCGCTGCACGACGCCCTGACCGGCCTGCCCGGCCGGGCGCTCTACATGGACCGCCTGCGCCAGGCCATTGCCCTGGCCGAGCGCCATGGCGAGCGGGCGGCGGTCTATTTCATCGACCTGGACCGTTTCAAGGAGGTCAATGATTGCCACGGCCACGAGGTCGGGGACGCGGTGCTGGCGGCGGCCGCCGGGCGGCTGGCCGCTTGCGTGCGGCGTTCCGACACGGTGGCCCGGCTTGGCGGCGACGAATTCGTGGCCCTGACTCCGGCCATCGGGGACAGGAGCAATGCGGAGGCCCTGGCCGGGAAGATGGTGGCGGCCCTGGGCGAGCCGTATACGGTGCGCGAGACGGTCTGCCGGCTGGGGGCCAGCGTGGGGGTGGCCTTTTATCCCGATGACGCCGTCCGGGGCGGGGAATTGCTGCGTCTGGCCGACGCGGCCATGTACGCCGCCAAGAAGGCCGGCCGCAATTGCTGGCGCATGGCCGGGGACATGGCGGACGACGCGGCGGAGGGCGGCGAGCCGGGCCGGGCGGACAGCGGCTAGTGCGGCGTCCTCGAAAAGGGCGCATCCGTACTCTTCTGGGCAACACCCTGGAATGATTGTTTTCTATAAAAAATACCATCGTATTTTTTCATGACGCCCCCTAGCCGATGACCCCGAGCAGCGTCCACCACCAGTAATCGAGCGGCCACAGGGCAACGATGGTGATGCCGGCGGTCGCCAGGCAAAGCCGCAACACGTCCCGGCCGGGCACGGCCCGGGACTGGATGGCCACCACCAGCGGCGGTGCCTGATAGGGCAAAATCACCGAGGAAAAGGCCACCACCTGGGTCATGGCCACGGCCATGGGCGACCAGCCCACGGCCGTGGCCAGGGCCGGAGCCAGCGGCGTCATTACCGGCGGCACGCCGGGCAGCGTCGTCACCAGCCCCACCAGGGTGGCCAGCCCGGCCAACAGTCCGAAATCCAGCCCCGGCGTCCCGGGCGAAAGGGGCAGCGCCGCCAGGGCCAGCCGGGCCACGCTCGCGCCCAGGCCGCTGTGATCCGCCACCGCCCCCAGGCTCACGATGCCGGCCACGTAAAAAATCGCCTCGAAGCGCAATTGCCCGAACGCCTTGGCCGGCAACAGCCCGCTGCCCGGAAACAGGCAGGCCAGCGCCGCCAGCATGCCGGTCCAGGCCGCCGGGATGTGGTGCCAGCCATCGCTGGTCCACAAGACAACGGCCAGGGCCAGCACCAGCCCCAGGCGGCGCTGGGACGGCGTGGCCGGGGCCGGGGCGGGACGCGGCGGGGTGGCCCCGGCGGTCCCGGCGGGCTGGGGCGTGTCGCGGTAGAGCATGGCCAGCAGGGCGATGAGCATGCCAAGGCGCAAGGCCCCGAGGATGGGGAAGTGGAGCAGGAAATAGGCGCCGTAGGCGGGGACCGTGCCCAGGATCGACTCCATGGAGCCGGCCAGGACGTTGTTGGGGATGTTGGCCGGCAGCACGGCCGTGGCCGGCAGGTAGGTGCCGAGCAGGCCGCCAAGGACCAGGCCGTGGCGGCCCCGGCTTCCGGTCCGGTAGCCCAGGCGGTCGGCCAGGGAGGCCAGGATGGGCAGCAGCAGCATGACCCGGCCCATGGCCGAGGGCATGAGAAAGAGCAGGGCAGCGGCAAAAAGCGTCACCCCGGCCACGGCCCGGCCATAGGAGCGGGTCAGGGTTGGGGCCAGCCGGTCGGCCAGGCGGTCGCCAAGGCCGGTGTGGCGCATGGCCTCGCCAAGCACCGCCCCGGAAAAGACCAGCCAGACCGCCGAGGAGGCAAACCCGGCAAAGACGACGCCGGCCGGGGCCAGTCTGCCGACCATGCACAGGGTGAAAAAGACGATGGCCGTCAGCCACGGCGGCAGCCAGCCCGTGACCCACAGGCCGATGGCCAAAAGCACTGCCGCCCCGGCCCGCAACGGCTCGCTTGTGGCCCCAAACGGCTGCAACAGCACGAGGCCGGTCAGGACAATGGCGGCCAGGGCCAGCCGATGGCGCGTGGTCATGGGGACGATGGCGGCGGGTGCGGGCATGGCCTCTCCGTTGGTTTCGCGCACCATGCGGCAAAGTGGGGCCGGCTGCCAAGGGCGGGAAGCGGGCGAAAGCGACTGGAGCGCCGGGCCGGGGCTGGTGATTGCCTTCCTTGTATCGAACCGATACAAAGGCAATGCAGCCAAAAATCCAAACCCGGACCGGGTCCGGCCAGGCGGGGGCGACGTGTTCGGCAAACTCGCGCGAGCGGTGAAGGGGCTTTTTTCCGACAGCCAGTCGGAACTGCCCCAGGGGATGACCGAAGAGCAGATCCAGACCGAATTCAAGAAACGCTATCACCATTTCAAGCTGCTGCTCACGGCCAACAAAAAGGCCCTGGAGCTCATGACCGAGATGGAGGAGGCCCTAAACGGCCGGCGCACCTTCGGCATGGCCTTCATCCGCGCCCATTCCACGGCCGTTTCGGTCAACGTCTACAAGATCGTCGAGCACTTAAACGCCATCGCGCCGGGCCGCTACGCGGAACTCTACAACCGCATCAAGGACATCCAGCGGCGCATCGGCGAGTGTATGATCCATCCCTGCCAGGACGAGGCCGCGGCCGAGCTCGTCATCCCCCTGGAAAAGATGGGCCGCGACCAGGCCGACCAGGTCGGCGGCAAGATGGCGGGGCTTGGCGAAATCGTGCGCCGCACCGGACTGCCGGTGCCGCCGGGGTTTGCCGTCACGGCCCGGGCCTACCGCCGGCTCATCGAGGACAACGACCTGAAAGACGAGATCTACCGTCTGCTCCAGTCGGCCGGTCCCGACGATCAGCGCAACCTGCTCATCTTAAGCTCCCAGATCCGCAACGAAATAACCGAATCCGAGCTGCCGGCCGACGTGGCCCAGGCCATCCTCGACGCCTACGCCGCCCTGTGCGCCAAGGCCGGCCGCCAGATCCCGGTGTCCCTGCGCAGTTCGGCCCTTGGCGAGGACGAGGCCGGGCAGACCTTCGCCGGCCAGTTCTCGTCCAAGCTCAACGTCGGCCCGGACGACATCCTGCAGTCCTACAAGGAGATCGTGGCCAGCAAATACAGCCCGCAGGCCATGACCTACCGCTTCAACCGGGGCATCCCGGACGAGGACGTGGCCATGTGCGTGGGGGTCATGGCCATGGTGGACGCCGTGGCCGGCGGGGTCATCTATTCCCGCAACCCGCTGGACATCCGCGACGACAGCGTGCGCATCCACAGCGCGTTTGGCCTGCCCAAGTCCGTGGTGGACGGGTCGGTGGGCACCGACGAATTCGTCTTCGCCCGGGAGACGCCGCCCAAGCTGGCCGAGCGCTACATCCGGAAAAAGGACCAGGAGTTCACCTGCCTTCCCGGGGAGGGCGTGTGCCGGACCGAGACGCTGGGCGCCCGGGCCCTGGAGCCGAGCCTCAGCGACGGCCAGGCTCTGGCCCTGGCCGAGGCGGCGATTACCCTTGAGGCCATGCACGGCGCGCCGGTGGACGTGGAGTGGGCCGTGGACGCGACCGGGGCCATCCAGTTTCTCCAGTGCCGCGAACTGGTGCAGTTGCCGAGCCAGTCCGACGGCGCGGCCTCCCGGGTGTACGGCACGCCCCTGGTCTCGGGCGGGGTGACGGCCAGTCCGGGAGCCGGCTGCGGCCCGGTCTTCGTGGTGCGCCGGGAGGCCGATCTGCTGCGATTCCCCCGGGGCGGGGTGCTCCTCGCCGTGGAAGCGCCGCCGCGCTACG
>JBKICS010000270.1:0-10160 GCA_046567015.1 Acidobacteriota bacterium
ACCGGGGTGCCGAGCGGACCCTTGAAGGCGAGTTCGGCTGTAGCCAGGGTATCGACGGTGATCTGGGGCAGATAGTCCCCGACTTCCTTGAAGGCCTTTTCGCCGGCCAGCAATTCCTTCCACGCGAGCTTGCGGCTGTCGCCGTAAGCCTTGGCCACGGCGGCGTCGAGCACCGGCCGGCCGGCTTTCCAGACATCCGGGCCAATGCCGTCGCCTTCGATCCAAAATACCGTCTTTTCCATGCGCCTCAACTCCTCTGGGAAATTTTGAACAAGGTGACAGGGTAAAAAGGGAGCCGGTCATTTGTCAACCAGGCCTTTGGCCGCGCCGCCAGGCGGCGCGTCGAGAAAGGCGGCGGCAAAATCCCGGGCCAAGCGTTTCTGATGCGCTTCGGACATGGCCCAGTAGTCGGCGTCAGCCCCGCACAGGACGAACACCTGGGCCAGGGCGATCTCCCGGTCCTCGCGGGCAAGCCCGGCCCAGTCCGGCCGGGCCATGCGCGCATGCGCCTGGTCGCGGCAGGCCGCGACCGCACGCCGCAGGCTGGGAACGTCGGCCTTGGCCCGGACCTCCGGCCCACCCTCGGCCGGAGCGGCACTCCGGCCGCCCTGCCGCAACCGTTCGAACACCGGGAGATTGGTCCGCGGCAACAACTGGCTCAGGACGAAAAGAAGCCCGGCAAAGGCCACGATGGCCAGGAGGGGAAACGGGTTGCGACGCATGGGGCGGCTCCCGCCGGCTTAGCCCTGGTCATGCCCTGGTCCCAAGGACCACCGGCATGGGCCCTTGCAGCTTCCGGCAACAGCGCCCGGCCAGGGGTTCCCCTGGCGGCGGACGCGGGTTTGGAAGACCTTCCGCCCGAGACTGCTGCGGGGTCTCGGCGGCATGACGCCGCAGGTTCGAGGCTGGGGGGCATGCCCCGGCTTACTGTTGTGGGGCCTCGGCCGCGTAGCGCCGCAGTTTTGTGGTCACATTGTCCTCGATCCAGTGGGCGTCCCACCACTCGATGGGAATGACCGGCTGGCCGGAAAGATACATGGCGAAATGCACCTGATCGCCGGGGGTAAGCCCGGTCGTGCCGGTCGTGCCCACGAGGTCGCCCTTTTTCACGGCGTCGCCTACGGCCACGGCCACCGAGCCCAGGGAACCGTAAACCGAGGAGAGCCCCAGGCCGTGGTCGATGACCACCGTGTTGCCGTAGACGCCAAGCGGCCCGGCGAAAACGACATTGCCGCCGTTGGCCGCCGGCACTTGCGCCCCGGGGACGGAGGCCAGATCGATGCCGTCGGCGCGGTCCCGGCCGATCTCCTGGCCCTTGAAGACATAGACCCGGTCCGCTCCGAAGGAGCCCCGCACCACCGACCGGGGCAGATAGACGAATCCGCCCTCCCACAAGGGCTCCGGTCCGGACTTGGCGGCGAGCGAAGCGAGGAACGCGGCATTTTGCTGGCGCAACTCGGTATTCAACTTTTTGAAACGCTCAACCGGATCGTGCTCCTGGGGGTACAGGCCGGCAAAGGCCGGCAGCCGGGCGGCCAGGAATTCATCGCTGATCTCCACCCGCTCCTCGCGAAACCGCCTTTTAATGGCCATATTGACGAAAAATCCGAGTTTTTCATTGCCGACTGCGTCCTCGACAAAGAGCCTGGGCTTGTAGACGTCGGGTTCCAGGTCGCTCGGAAAAGGGAAGAGGCAGGCATATTGGCCGCTTTTTTGCTTATACCCCGGATAGAACCGGTCGCCGACCATGACGCCGCTGCGGGCCGCCTCCTT
The DNA here is from genome assembly GCA_046567015.1 of Acidobacteriota bacterium. Taxonomy (GTDB): domain Bacteria; phylum Desulfobacterota; class Desulfovibrionia; order Desulfovibrionales; family Desulfovibrionaceae; genus Solidesulfovibrio. Next base: position 1,774 of record JBKICS010000270.1, read on the forward strand.
GTTTATCTCATAGATGACCAGACCGGCCCCCCCCTGGCGCAGATAATGGGCCGGGGTAAGGGCCTTGATCGTCGGCGGCGTCGCGTCGAGCAGCATGCGCTTGGAAATGCGGGCGGCATTGCCGGACCCGAGGTTGGCGTAGGATCCGTCGTAGGCCACGGCCTGTAATTCAAAGGCCCCGCCGCGCAGTTCCGACGACTCCAGGGTGAAGCGTTCGGTGACGTGGTCCCGGGGCTTGTCGAAGGTCTTGCTCAGGATGTTCACCCGCCGCTGGCCCTGGGCCACGGAGACGGCGACGGAACGGATGCCGGACTGTTCGTCGGAAGCGGTCAGGACGAACTGGCGCTTAAGCGAGGTGGCCTCGGCCTCGGGGGCAAGCGCCACCAGCGGCTTTTCGGCGTCCTTGAGAAACAGGAAATAGCCGGCGAAACCGGCCACGACCAGCGGGGATGCGAGCAGCCCCAGGGCAACGAGCCAGAAAATCGGCCCGGTCGTCCCACGTTTTTTGAAAGGCTTTTTGATGCGCATGCCAAACGTATCCCCTGTCCGCCGAATGGCGACAGTATAGTAGAGCCGTCCGTTCCGGGCAAGCCGCGCCGCGCCGGCCCGAAACGGATGCGGAGGTTTTCCATGTCAGGTACCGACGAAACCACGCCCCCGGCCGACGGCGCGTCCCGGCCGGGCCGGTTGCGCGCCCTGGCCGGACCGGCGGCCACGGCCTCCCTGACCCTGGCCGCCCTATGCCTGGGCGGGGCCAACGACTGGCTGGCCAAACGGGCCGGACAACTGCGCCACGAAACCATCGAGCTGTCCCAGGACGCCGTCATGCGGGCCGGCGAGAGCCGGCTGTCCGCCTCGCTTTTCGCCATCGACCCGGCCGAGCGGCGCCGCCTGCATCTCACGGCCACGGCCTATTGCCCCGAATGCCTGGCCGACGAGGACGGCCCCCAGGCCTCGGCCCTGGGCGGGCCGGTGCGGGCCGGGCGCACCGTGGCCGTGTCCCGGGATCTGCGCCACCTGCTTGGCCGCAAGGTCTATGTCGAAGGCTACGGGGTGCGGGTGGTGGAGGATCTCATGCACCCGCGTTTCGCCAAGCGGCTGGATGTCTGTCTGCCCGACAAACGGCAAGCCCTGGACTTCGGCGTCCAGACCCTGGACGTGGTGATTCTCGACTGACGCAGGCGCGTCAGTACGCCCCGCGCATGCTGAGCACCACCGGAATGGTGCGCAGCAGGATCTTGATGTCCATGGCCACCGACCAGGTGTCGACGTATTCGATGTCCAGTTCCATCATGCGTTCAAAGGGCGTGCTGTTGCGGCCGCTTATCTGCCACAGGCAGGTGATGCCCGGCTTGACCCCGAAGCGCCGCCTGGGCCAGTCCTTCTCGATGCGTTCCACATCCCGCAGCGGCAGCGGACGCGGCCCCACCAGACTCATGTCCCCGAGCAGCACATTGACGAGCTGAGGCAGCTCATCGATGCTCGTGCGCCGCAGCCAGCGGCCAAGGGGGGTTATGCGCGGGTCGTTTTTGATCTTGAAGATCGCCCCGTCCATCTCGTTTAAGGCCTCGAGCTCCTCCTGCATGGCCGCGGCGTTTTGCACCATGGTGCGAAACTTGTAGAACTTGAAGATCCGCTTGCCAAGCCCCACCCGCTCCTGGGCAAAGACCGCCGGCCCCGGCGAGGTCAGGCGGATGAGCGCCCAGGTCACGGCCAGAAGCGGCGACAAGAGGATGAGCGCGGTCAGGGACACGGCGACGTCGAGAAACCGCTTGATGATGTGTTCCCGCTCGTCGGCCAGGGTGTTGGAGATGGTCACCGACACTTCGCCGCCATGCCCCCCGGGCCGGCGACGCGGGTTGCTCAGGTCAAAAAGCCGGGTCACAACCGTCACCGACACCCCCTGCTCCTCGCAGGCCGAAACCAGCCCGGAAGCCCGGCTGCACAACTGTTCCAGCGACAGGCAGATCACCACCTCGTCCACCACATGGTCGCGCAGGTAGTCGGTCAGGCCGCTAAACGGCGCGACCAGCCGAAAGGTTTCGGGCAGAACCCCGGTGGCGGCAACCTCCCAGCCGTCGGCCACGAAGCCCATGAACCGGCGGCCGTGCTCGGGATGGGCCAGCATGTCCCGGGCGAGTTCCTGGGCCCGGCGACCGGTGCCCACCACCAGGGTGCGCCGGCGCAGGAGCCCCTGGGCCTCGCCGAGAAAGAGCAGCCGCCGGGTGACCAGGCGCACGGCCACCCCGCCCAGGGCGGCCACAAACCAGTAGACGGCCAGAAACGACGGCGTGGCCAGGGGCGGACGCAGCACGGCGGCGGCCACCAGCAGCATCATGACCACGCCGGTGACGGCCTTGATGATGGCTTTGAAGGTTTCGCGAGGATTGTACAGGGCGTTTTCGGTGTACAGGCCAAACATCGGAAAGACGCTGGCCGTGGCCACGAAGACTCCCAGAAGCAGGGCCAAGCTGCCGGCATCGAGATGCAGATGGGCGGCGGACGCCGTTTCCGGGGTCAGGGCCGTGGACACCGTCGCGGCAAGAACCAACGAAACAGCGGCCAGGGCCAGGTCGAGCGCACGAAGCCAGGTGATGGCTCCCTGTCTGGATGCGAATGGCAAAGCGTCCCCCGATGCGGTTGCGGCCCCAGTCCATCGCAGGCGGGCCATCCCTGCGCGTCTTCACCAAACCTCCAGGCCGGCCAGGGAAAACGCTTGAAAACCAATGTACCCCAACAACTTCGGGGAATGCAACCTCCGGGCCAGTTTCTGCGGTTCATGCCGTCGCGGCCTCACCGTCGCCCCGACCTTCCGGGCGTCGGGGCCGGCGGGCGCGGTCAGGGCACCAGCAGGACCTTGATGTCGCAGACGTTGGTGTTGGTGGGGCCGGTCTTGAGGAGTCGGCCCACGGCCTCGAAATAGTGGTAGGCGTCGTTGGCCGCGAGCGACGCCCGGACGTCCAGGCCAAGGGAGGAGCCCTGGCGCAGGATCTCCAGGCTGGCAAATGCGCCGGTGGCGTCGGTGGGACCGTCGGAGCCGTCGGTGGAGGCGGCCAGGAACACGGCTTCCTCGGCGTTTTTGGCTTCCCCGGCCAGGCCGTTTAAAAAGGCCAGGGCCATTTCCTGGTTGCGCCCGCCCTTGCCCGGGCCGCGCAGGGTCACGGTGGTCTCGCCCCCGGCGATGACGCAGGCCGGTCGCGGCAGGGGCACGGCGTATTCGGCGATGTCCTTGGCCATGCCGAGAAACAGGTTGGCCATTTCCCGGGCCTCGCCGGTCAGGTGCGAGGTCAGGACCAACGTGGCGTAGCCGAGGCTCGCCGCCTTGTCCCGGGCGGCGAGCAAGGCCTGGAAGTTGGTGCCGACGAGTACCGTGCGGGTGTTTGCGAAAACCGGATCGCCGGCCTTGGGGGTTTCCGGAATCCGGCCGGCGGCCACATCCAACAGGACGGCCAGGGCCTCGGGGGCGATGGTGTCGCGCACGCCGTAGCGGTCGAGCACGGCCAAGGCGTCGGCGGCGGAGGTGGAATCCGGGACGGTCGGGCCGCTGGCGATGACGTCCAGGTCGTCGCCCACCACGTCGGAGAGCAGCAGCCCCAGGCAGTCGGCCGGGGCAATGGCCGCGGCCAGTCGGCCGCCCTTGACCGCCGAGAGCTTTTTGCGCACGCAGTTGATCTCGTGGATGGTGGCCCCGCAGGCCAAAAGCGCCCGGGTGGTGGCCTGCTTGTCGGCCAGGGTCAGGCGGCGGCCAGGGGCCGCAAGCGGCGCGGCCAGGATGGCCGAGCCGCCGCCGGACACCAGCACGATGACCAGATCGCCCTTCCCGGCCGCCTCGGCCAGGGCCAGGACTTCCCGGGCTGCGGCCACGCCGCGCTCGTCGGGCACGGGGTGGGCCGACTCCATGAGCCGGATGCGGGCCAGCGTTTCCAGATAGCCTTCCTTGACCGCCACCACGCCGCCGGTGATCCGCTCGCCCAATAGCCGCTCCAGCCCCAGGGCCATGCGGCCCGAGGCCTTGCCCATGCCGAGAACGAAGATGCGCCGGTAGCGCGACAGGTCATAGACCTGGCACTCGGATTCCGTGGTCACGCGCAGGATGTCGCCGGTAAGCGTGAGCACGCGCTGCATCATGGCCAGGGGATCGACGCGGGTCAGGCCCGCCCGGAAAATGGTTTCGGCGTCGCGCAAGGTCTCGGGCATGGCAGTCCTCCGTGTCCGGGCCGGCCCCGGGCGTTGATCGTTCGGGAGTGCCAGGGGGGGCGGGCGGCGTCAAGGCGCGGCAGGGGGACGGGGCGGCGGGACGCGGCAACGCCCCATCGGCGCAAGCCCCCGCCGCTCTGGTCAAAAGGCGGCTGTCGGCGTAGGCTCGTCCCGGGCCGTCCGGACCGGCGGTCCGACAACCGCGCCGCAAGGCGTTTACGAGGCTATTTCCGTCATGCGCCAACCCGACCACACCCATATGCCCTTTTCCCTGGCGGCGCTCGGCAGCGACCTCGCCCCGGCAACGCCGGACAAGGACCAGCCCGACCTTCCCGGCCCCTGGATCATCCTGCGGGAAAACGCCCTCGTCCTTTGCCGCGACGGCCATGGGCTGCCCGAGGGCGTCTTGCCCGTGGCCGGCCCTTTTGCCGTGCCGCCGGTGCTGGTCGGCCTGTGGCGAGGCCGCCCCCTGCGGGCCGCCCGGCTGGAACCCGAGGCCGCCCTGCCCGAGGCCCTGACCGCGGTTTCCGCCTCCTACCGCAGCCGGCTCCTGGACGACCGGCTGATGACCCTGGCCGGGCTGGCCCGGCAAGTGCTCCACTGGCGCGACCGCAGCCGCATCTGCCCGGCCTGCGGCGGCTCCCCGGGCGAGATCGCCGGCAGCTTCGGGGCGCGCTGCCCGTCCTGCTCCCGGGAATACTACCCGCGCATCCATCCGGCGGTCATCGTGCTCATCGCCCGGGGCGACGAATACCTGCTCGTGCGCAAGGCCGGCTGGCCGGCCGGGCAGTACGGGCTGGTGGCCGGGTATGTGGAATTTTGCGAGACCCTTGAAGAATGCGTTGTGCGCGAAGTCCTGGAAGAGACCGGCCTGGCCGTTGCCGACGTGCGCTACCTGGCCAGCCAGAGCTGGCCCTTCCCGAGCCAGCTCATGGCCGGATTCGCGGCGACGTATGCCGATGGCGAGCTGGTTCTGGACACCCACGAACTCGAGGACGCGGCCTGGTTTTCGGCCCGACGCCGCCCGCCGGTGCTGCCGCCCCCCTCCAGCATCGCCCGCTGCATCATCGACCGCTTCGCCCCGGAGCTGGCCGAACCGCACGCCAATCCGTAAAAAATCGGTGCGGCGCAGGGTTCTTCGTTGACAGGCGCGGCCCGCCCCTATATAGGATCAATCATGTCCGATTAATCCACGTTCGAGGAGTCCCATGCGTTTAACCAGAGCCGGAGAATACGCCATCCGCTGCGTCCTGTACCTGGCCATGCACACCGACCGTGAGCTGATCGGACGCAAGGAGATCGCCGAGGCCATGGACATGCCGGCCCAGTTCCTGGGCAAGGTGGCCCAGCAATTGGCCAAGGCCGGGATCATCAGCATCCGGCAAGGTTCCCAGGGCGGCTTCGAGCTGGCCCGGCGACCTGAGGACATCACGCTGCTGGCCGTGATCGAAGCCATCGACGGCGAGATTTTTTTAAACGACTGCATCCAGCGTCCGGAAAGCTGCGACCGCCAGACGCTGTGTTCGGTACATCAGATATGGGATAAGGCGCGGCGGCAGTTGCGAAGCACGCTTGGCGGCGTCACCCTGGCCGAACTGGCGGCCCGGGAGAAGCAGACCTGCCTGGAGCCTTCGCGCTACAGCCCCCACGCTTTGCATGGTTGAGGAAATGTGACGGGGGTTGATGCATTTTTCCGGGCCCGGTGTTAGAAAGGGGCCGACCGCAAGGTTGCCGCGAGGCCCGGCGGCGGGAAAATGCGACACGGGGTTTACGGTCAACATGGAGGAAAAGGAGACAGATCATGGACACGCTCATGCTTTCCCGACTGCAGTTCGCCTTCGCGACATTCATTCACTTCATTTTCGTGCCGCTCACGCTTGGTCTTTCCATCCTGGTGGCCATCATGGAGACCAAATTCGTCCGCACCGGCGATGAAACCTACAAACGCATGGCCAAATTCTGGGGCAAGTTGTTCCTGATCAATTTCGCCCTGGGCATCGTCACCGGCATCACCCTGGAATTCCAGTTCGGCACCAACTGGTCGCGTTATTCGGCCTTTGTCGGCGACATCTTCGGCTCGCTTTTAGCCATCGAGGCCACGGCGGCCTTTTTCCTGGAATCCACGTTCCTGGGCGTGTGGATCTTCGGCTGGAACAAACTTTCGCCCAAGGTCCACCTGCTGTCCATCTGGCTGGTGGCCGGCGCGGCCAACCTCTCGGCCCTGTGGATCATCCTGGCCAACGGCTTCATGCAGCATCCGGTGGGCTACGTGATCCAAAACGGCCGGGCCGAACTGGGCAGCTTTCTTGAAGTCGTCACCAACCCCTACGGCTGGAACGCCTTTTTCCACACCGTCACCGGCGCCTGGGCGCTGGCCGGCTTCTTCGTGGTCGGCGTGTCGTCCTGGCACTTGCTTCGCAAGCAGAACATCGACTTTTTCACCAAGTCCTTTCGCATCGGCGCGGCCTTCGCCCTGATCTTCTCCCTGGCCGTCGCCCTTGTGGGACACCGCCAGGGCAACATCGTGGCCGAGGTCCAGCCGGCCAAGCTGGCGGCCATGGAATCCCACTGGGAAACCCAGAAAAACGCCCCCATGTACTTGCTCGCCGTGCCCAACCCCGAAGCCGAGGGCAACAGCCTGGAGATCGGCCGCATCCCGAGCATCTTAAGCCTCATGGCCTTTAACGACCCCTCGGCCGTGGTCAAGGGCCTCAAGGACTTCCCCAAGGAAGACCGCCCGCCCGTCACGCTGACCTTCGCCTCCTTCCGCCTCATGGTGGGCCTGGGCACGGCCATGCTGGTGCTGGGCATCCTGGCCTTCATTGCCCGGCATCAGCCGGCGGAAAGCTCGCCCAAGCTCCTCAAGCTCTTCATTTGGGCCATCCCCGTGCCCTATCTGGCCCTGCAGGCCGGCTGGGCCGTGGCCGAGGTCGGCCGCCAGCCCTGGATCGTCTACGGCATCATGCGCACCAGGGACGCCGTGTCGCCCATCGACGCCTCCCAGGTCGGCATCAGTCTGGCCGCCTTCTTCGTGGTCTACATCCTGCTGGCCTCGCTCGATATCTTCCTGCTGGCCAAATACGCCCGTTCCCAGCCGCACTAGGCCCGCAAAGCTCTGCGGCATGGCAACGCATCTGACGCAACCCGGCCCGGCCGGTCGATAATTTGAAGGAGAATGGCCATGGATCTCGGAACCATCTGGTTTGTCCTGTGGGGCGTGCTTTGGGCCGTCTATTTCATCCTGGACGGATTTGATCTCGGCATCGGCAGCATCATGCCCTTTTTCGCCAAAAGCGATGAAGAAAAACGCATCATGTACAACGCCATGGGGCCGTTTTGGGACGGCAACGAGGTGTGGCTCATCACCGCCGGCGGCGTGACCTTCGCCGCCTTCCCCAAGACCTACGCCGTGATGTTCTCGGCCCTGTATACGCCGCTGATGCTGCTGCTGTTCGCCTTGATCCTGCGCGGCGTGTCCTTCGAGTTCCGCTCCAAGGTGGACAGCCCGGGCTGGCGCAAAATCTGGGACACCTGCAACTTCCTGGGGAGCTTCCTGCCGGCGCTGCTGCTCGGCGTGGCCTTCGCCAACATCTTCAAGGGCATTCCCCTGGACCAGGACGGCATCCTGCACGGCAACCTGCTCACCCTGCTCAATCCCTACGGCCTGGCCGGCGGCGTGCTCTTCGTGCTCCTTTTCGCCCATCACGGCGCGCTGTGGCTGGCGTATAAGTCCGTGGGCGCGGTCCACGACCGGGCGGTGGCCCTGGCCGGCAAGCTCTGGCCCATCATGGCCGGCGTCATCGTGCTGTTTTTGGCCATGAGCTTCGCCATGACCAAGCTCTTCACCAATTACCTGGTCAACCCCATCCTGTTCGTCATCCTGCTGGCCGCCGTGGCCGGCTTGCTGCTCACCTACAAGTACCGCGCCGCCGGCCGCATCCTGGCCGCCTGGGGCGCTTCGGCCCTGCTGATCGGCGCAACCGCCCTGTTCGGCGTGGTGGGCATCTTCCCGGCCCTGCTCCCCTCCAGCCTCAATCCGGCCTTCTCGCTGACCATCGAGAACTCGTCCTCGACGCCCATGACGCTGGCCATCATGCTCGGCGTGGCGCTCGTGTTCGTGCCCGTGGTTATCGCCTACCAGATCTGGACGCTGCGCACCTTCCGTCACCCGGTGACCAAGGAAGACCTGG
>JBKICS010000271.1:0-10588 GCA_046567015.1 Acidobacteriota bacterium
TATTGAAGAGTTGCCGCCACTGGCCGAAAATCGCTGGCCGGGCCGGACGTTTTTACGGCATGGTCCGCCAGACGCGACGCATAATCCCAAACAAGGGGGAATTCATGACTGCTGAAAATATCCAAAGCCTCCAGCATGAAGGGCGCACCTTCGATCCGCCGGCCCAGGGCCGCGACGCCGCCCATATCAAAAGCCTGGACGAATACCGCGCCATCTACAAGCGCTCCATCGAGGATCCGGACGGCTACTGGGGCGACCGGGCCACGGAACTGCTCACCTGGGACGCGCCCTGGGACAAGGTTCTCGAATACGATTTCAACACGCCCGAGATCAAATGGTTCGCCGGCGGCAAGCTCAACGCCGCCTACAACTGCCTGGACCGGCATCTGACCGACGGCCGGCGCAACAAGGCGGCGCTCATCTGGCAGGGCGAAAAGGACGAGGACGTCCGCACCTACACTTACCAGATGCTCCATGACGAGGTCTGCCGCTTCGCCAACGTGCTGAAAAAAATGGGCGTCAAAAAGGGCGACCGGGTAAGCCTGTACCTGCCCATGGTGCCGGAGCTGGCCATCGCCATGCTGGCCTGCGCCCGCATCGGCGCGCCCCACAGCATCATCTTCGCCGGCTTTTCCTCTAACAGCCTGCGCGACCGCATAAACGACTGCGAATCCAAGGTCATCGTGGTCAGCGACGCGGTCATCCGCTCGGGCAAGACCATACCGCTCAAGCCCAACGCCGATGAAGCCATCAAGGAATGCCCCACCATCGACAAGTGCATCGTGCTGCGCCATGCCGGCAACGAGGTGGAGATGCTGCCCGGCCGCGACGTCTGGTGGCACGACGTCATGGCCGAGCATGACGTGGAAGGCTTTTGCCCCTGTGAGTCCGTGGACGCCGAGGACGTGCTTTTTATCCTCTACACCTCCGGCTCCACCGGCAAGCCCAAGGGCGTCTACCACACCACCGGCGGCTACCTGACCTACGCCGCCCACACCTCGCAAATCGTTTTCGATCTGCACGACGACGACATCCACTGGTGCACCGCCGACATCGGCTGGATCACCGGCCATTCCTACATCGTCTACGGTCCGCTGGCACTTGGGGCCACCTCGCTCATGTTCGAGAGCGTGCCCACCTACCCGGCCCCGGACCGCTTCTGGCAGATCTGCGCCAAATTCAAGGTCAACATCTTTTATACCGCCCCGACGGTCATCCGTTCGCTCATGAAGTCCGGCCCGGCCTGGACGCAAAAGCACGATCTTTCATCGCTGCGCATCCTGGGGTCGGTGGGCGAGCCCATCAACCCCGAAGCCTGGATGTGGTATCACGATCATATCGGGGCCTCGAAGCTGCCCATCGTGGACACCTGGTGGCAGACCGAGACCGGCGGGCTCATGATTTCGCCGCTGCCCTACGCCACGCCGCTCAAGCCCGGCTCGGCCTCGCTGCCCCTGCCCGGCATCGACCCGGTCATCGTCGATTCCGACAACAAGGAAGTCGGCCCCAACCAGGGCGGTTTCCTGGTCATCCGCAAACCCTGGCCCGGCATGCTGCGCGGCATCTGGGGCGCGCCCGATCGCTTCAAGCAACAGTATTTCCAGGGATTTAAGGGCTGCTACGAATCCGGCGACGGGGCGCGGCGCGACGAGGACGGCTATTTCTGGATCATGGGCCGGGTGGATGACGTGATTAACGTCTCCGGGCACCGCATGGGCACGGCGGAAATCGAATCCGCCCTCGTCTCCCACCCGACGGTGGCCGAGGCGGCGGTCGTCGGCATGCCCCATGACATCAAGGGCCAGTGCATCTACGCCTACGTGACGCTCAAGGCCGGCTACGACGAGAGCGACGAACTGCTCAAGGCGCTTAAAATGCACGTGCGCAAGGAAATCGGCCCCATCGCCGCCCCGGAAGTCATCCAGTTCGCCCCGGGCCTGCCCAAGACCCGCAGCGGCAAGATCATGCGCCGCATCCTGCGCAAGATCGCCTCGGACGAAGTGGAGAGCCTGGGCGATACCTCGACCCTGGCCGATCCGAGCGTGGTGACGGAACTCATCGACGGCAAGAAGAAGCTGTTCGGCAAATAGTCCGACAACTTCTTAAGAGCATTGAAAACCGCCGGTCCGGGGAGTTGATTCCCGGGCCGGCGGTTTTTCTATTCCCTCCCCGTCTACAACCTGCCGCCGACCAGCCCCAATATCCCGATGGCGATCAGGTAAATGGCCACGATCAAGTTGAGCAGACGCGGGATGACCAGGATCAGGATGCCGGCAATCAGCGCGATGATCGGTTGCATGTGCATGTTAAGAAGCATGGGAAGCCCCCTTTTTTTGCGGGTGATGCGCCCGCCAACGGTTGACGGACGATGCTTTCTCTCTTACGCGCATTTTGCACCGGGGCAAGCCTTCCCGTCCGATTCGCGTCGGATTGCCCCAAAATTTGCATGGACGGCGGCGAACGGGTGCGGAATACTCCGCCCCACGTCCCGACACCCCCTACCCACCCCCGCAAAGAAGTAAGCACCAGCACCCCATGCACTTCAGGCCCATATTCTACACCTGTCTGACTCTGGCGGCCCTGGTCGCCGGCTTGACGGCCAACACCCTGCAGCCGGCAAAACGCGTGGATGCCTGGACCTCCGACCTCTGGCACGTCATCGCCGGCAAACGCTACGAGCCCAGCCGCGTGGCCGTGGCCCTGCTCGACGACGAGGCGCTGGCCGCCGAACCCGACCGGCCGCTGGTCTTCTGGGGACCGCTCTACGCCAAGATTCTCGCCCGGCTGCGCCAGGTCGGCGCTTTGGCCGTCGGCATGGACATCCAGCCGGCACTGAGCCCCGTCACCTGGATGGACATCATCGGGGCCGACACCAGCCGCGATTTCGACCGGGAATTCATGCTGGAGCTGTCCAAGGGCAAGGTCATCCTGGCCGCCAGCGTGTCCACCGAATCCGGCGAGGCCTCATTCAGCCTGCCGGCCACGGACTATTTGCTGGCCCTGCCCCGCCACGAGGCCGACCTCGGGCTGACCAACGTGCCGCTGGACCGCGATGGCGTTGTGCGCCGCTTTGCCCCGGCGCTCTACGGCGAAGGCGATCCGCGTCTGTCCTTTGCCGCCGCCCTGGCCCAAAAGGCCATCCCCGACGCCCCGGAGTTGGCTGGCCTGAACGACCGGAAGGCGCTATCCCCCAGGCCCATTCCCTTTGCCGGTCCGCCCGGGACGTTTGCTCCGGTGAGCTTTGCCCGCCTGCTGGCCCCGGATGCCCTCAGCGACCCGCAGGTCCAGGCCCTGGCCGGGAAAATCGTCATCCTCGGCATCGACATCCACGGGGCGCATGACCGGCTGGCCTCGCCCTATTCCTTGCCGCTTTTCGGCGCGCCCCGGGAATTCATGCCCGGCCCGGAAATCCACGCCAACATCATCGAGGCCTTGCTCGCCGGACGCAGCCTTAATCCGGTCGGACACCTCGCGGCGGCGGCGGCCTGGCTGCCGTTTCTGGCCCTGTGCTCCCTGGCCTGCGCCCGGCTCGGCCCCGGCCGTTCGGCCCTGGCCGGCGGCGGACTGGGGTTGGTCGCCTTTGGCCTGGGCTACGGCCTGTTCCTGCGGGGCCTGCTTCTGCCCCTGGCCGGCCTTGACCTGGGCCTGGTCGCCATCTGGGCCGGAGCCAACGCCGTGCGATTAACCCGCGGCGAACGCGAAAAAACCCATATCCGCCAAGCCTTTGGCAAATACGTGTCCGAGGCGGCCATCACCGCCATCCTGGCCAGCGGCAAACCGCCCGCGCCCGGCGGCTCCCTGGCCACGGTCACCATTCTCTTCTCGGATATCCGCGATTTCACGACATTAAGTGAAAAGCTTTCGGCCGAGCAGGTGGTCGAACTCTTAAACGTCTATTTTTCCAAGGTCTGCGACATCATCCTGGCCCACGGCGGCATGATCGACAAGTTCATCGGCGACGCGGTCATGGCCGTATTCGGCGCGCCCCTGGCCGATCCCAGACATGCCCGGCAGGCCATCGACACGGCTCTTGGCATGGTTGCTGCTTCCAGGGAATTCGAGCAATGGATGCGAAACCGCTTTCCCCAACTCGGCGACTGGCGGTTTCGTATAGGCGTTGGGCTGCACAGCGGTCCGGCCGTTGTCGGCAACATCGGCTCCAAGCAGCGGCTTGATTTCACGGTCATCGGCGACACCGTCAACACCGCCTCGCGCCTGGAAGGCTTCACCAAGGAGATGGGCTGTCCGGTGGTGGCCAGCCAAATGGTGCTGGACCTGGCCGGCGACGGCGTGGTCACGGGACGCCGGGAATTGGCCCACGTCAAAGGCAAGAGCGAACCCGTGCCAGCCCTGGAAATCCTTGGGCTGGCCGCAAAATAAACGAAAAGGAGCGGTCATGCGTCGCATTCTCGTACTCGGCTTTTTCCTGCTGCTTACGGCATCCCTCCTGCGCGGCGCGGCCTGGGCCGAGGCTCCCCGGCTGGTCTGCCTCGTGTCGACGGTCAGCGGTCCGGTGAGCCTGTCCCCGGCCGACGGCCCGAAAAAACCGCTGGAGCTCTTCACCCGCCTGCGCGAAGGCGAACGCCTGGAACTCGGGCGCGGGGCCGAAGCCCAGCTCGCCTTCCTGCAAAAAGGCCAGCGGGAAACCTGGTCCGGACCGGCCACGGTGATCATCACCGCCGATGGCGGGCAGAGCCCGGACAGCGCCGCGCCGCCAGTCATCGACAAGCTGCCGCTGCGCTCCAGGCCGGCCGGCGGCGAGGCTTCGTCCATCCTGACCCAGGCCGGCGAGCAGGCCACAGCCCAGGTCAAGACCCGGGAGGTCGCCTTGCCCGAGGACAAGACGCTTACTGACGAAGAGCGGGCGCAACTGGCCGAGACCGAAGCGCAAGTGGCCGAGCTGCGCAAAGCCGCCGCCCCGGGCGACGTCGGGCCGGACATCGTGCTGCTGGAAGAGCTGACCCGCCTGGAACAGCGTCGCCGCCTGGCCGAGGAATTGCGCCGGCTGCGCGAGGCCTACCCGGACAACGCCACCCTGGCTAACTGGGAATAACGGAGAGGCAGAAGACGCCTCCGGCGGCCGGGGGGATAATCCCCCCCGGACCCCCTTGATGGAACAAGTATTCAAAGGGGGTCTTGGCGTTGGCTGGCAATCCGGTCGGCTACAAGACCGGGACAGTCCGGAGAGGGGCTTGACGGGGAACACCGCTGCTGTCCGAACCGAAGCGGCTCGGACGCGCCTTAGCCTCGCGGCCCCTTTTTGCGTCCGTCGCGCCCCTGATTCGCCCCAGGGGCTTTGGGGCTGCGCCGGTCGGCCTGGGGCCGTTGCCGTTCCGCCGCCTGAGGCCGCTGCCGGTCGGTCTGGGGCCGCTGCCGGTCGGCCTGAGTGTGTTGCCGGCCGGACCCGGACCCGCCCAGGCGCTTCTCGCGCTCGCCGCCCAGGACGCCGTGCTGGCGCAAGCGTTCGGCGTCGGAGTCGGCCACGTGCAAGGGCTGGCCGTCGAGGTCCAGACCGGCGAAATACATGGCCGCCGCCGCCGTGCCGGGCAAGGGAATAAAGCATTGCACCTGGTTGGGCTTCCAGCCCCGGCCGGCGAACCAGGCGGCCATGGCCCGCATGTCGGCCTCGGTGCAACCCGGAAAGGCGCTCATGAGGTAGGGCACGACGTACTGCTCCTTGCCGGCCCGGTCCGACTCCCGGGCAAAGAGCTGCAAGAAACGCTCGAACACGGCAAATGGCGGCTTGCGCATGAGCCGCAGCACCCGATCACTCGTATGTTCCGGAGCCACCTTGGCCTGACCGCCGGTAAATTCCCGCACCATCCGCCCCAGGGCCGCCGGATCGGCCAGCCCCAAATCCATGCGCCAGCCGCTGGCCACCCGCACGTGGCGCACGCCCGGAACCTTGGCCACGGCCTGCAGCAGATCCACGAACGCGCCCTGATCCACTTTGAAATGCTTGCAGATCGTGGGTGTCAGGCAGCTGGCCCGGGGGCAGGTCGCCATCTCTCCGGCGCAGCGCCCGCCCCACATGTTGGCGCTTGGGCCGCCCACGTCGCTTATGCTGCCGTCGAAGCCGCGCACCCCGGCAAGCTCTCGCGCCTCGGTGAGCACCGATCCCCGGCTGCGCGAACGGATGGCCCGCCCCTGGTGCAGGGCCAGGGTGCAAAAGGAGCAACCGCCGGCGCAGCCCCGGTGGATGTTGAGGCTTCCCCGGATCATGTCCGCCGCCGGAATCCTCTGCTCGTAGGCCGGATGGGGCTCTTTGGAAAAGGGCAAGGCATAGACCGCGTCGAGGGCCTTGCCGGCAAGGCCCTCCCCGGGCGGGGTCAGGACCACCATCCGGTCGCCGACCCGCTGCACCAGCGTTTGGCGGTTGTGGTGCATGTGGCGCTCGCAGACAAGCGTGGCTTCGATCAGCCGTTTTGGTTCGACCAAAATGGCCTCGTGGGACGGCAGTTCCAAAACGGCCTCGGCCGGGGCGTCCTCGGGATAATCCCCGGCCTTGCGGGCATAGGCCGCGCCGGGCAGGCCGGCCAGGACGTGGACGAGCTCGCCGCCCTCGTCCTCCAGCCGGTCCAGCCCCTGGGCCAGGGCCAGGATGGAATGCTCGGCCATGCCATAGAGGATGACGCTGGCCTTGGCGTCGAGGAGCACGGATTTGCGCAGGGACTGGGACCAGAAATCGTAATGGCTCACCCGCCGAAGCGACGCCTCGATGCCGCCCAGGGCCACGGGCAAGCCCGGAAAGGCCCGGCGCACCAGGTTGGCATAGACCAGGCAGGCCCGGTTGGGCCGCGCCCCGGCCCGCCCGCCCGGCGTGTAGGCGTCGTCGGAGCGTTTTTTGCGAAAGGCGGTGTAGTGGGCCAGCATGGAATCCAGCGCCCCGGCCGTGACTCCGGCGAAAAGGCGCGGTCGGCCCATGGCGGCCACGTCCCCAGGGTCGCCGGGCGTGAGATCCCAGCGGGGCTGGGCGATGACGCCGGTCTTGTAGCCGTGGCTGACCAGCCAGCGGCCCAGAAGCGATGCGCCAAAGGAGGGATGGTCCACATAGGCGTCGCCGGAAACGAGCAGGATATCGAGCTGGTCCCAGCCGAGACGATCCATTTCGGCCCGGGTCATGGGCAGGAAGTCGGGTTGTTTAATCGGTGTGCGCGCCATGCCGGGAGTATGGCCACGGAAACGCGCTTCGTCCAGTAGCCCGGCTCGCGTCACGGCCGCCTCGCCACCTGCCGAGCCATGGCGGATTGTTTCAGGCGACAACCGTTTCGCGTATTGACGAAATAACTGAACTGGACCATAACTATTCTACATTTCGAAGAAAGGAGGGTTCGTTCGCAGGCAACGGCGATTACGGCGCGTTCCATTGATGCATTTTTGCAATGGAAGAAATCGGGCTGACGAATCGACATAGACGCGCATGCACAGCCTTGGTGATTTCTTCCCTATGGAGAACTGGAGGTGTGTCATGTCTGAAAAGCGGTGGTTGACCGAGGACAAGCTCGCCTTGATCATCGGCCTGTTCCTTTTCTTGCTGTCCATGCTCAACTTCTCTGGAATAGATTTGCTTGGCTGGGGCATCAAGACCAAT
Source organism: Acidobacteriota bacterium (assembly GCA_046567015.1). Lineage (GTDB taxonomy): Bacteria > Desulfobacterota > Desulfovibrionia > Desulfovibrionales > Desulfovibrionaceae > Solidesulfovibrio. The sequence continues at coordinate 7,592 of JBKICS010000271.1, forward strand.
GTCTGGACCTCATTGAGCAAAGCGCTTTCCACAGCGACTCCCCATTACAAAGATCTTAACGGCTGGGTTTCCCTCCTGGCCACCTATGCCTTCATCACCGCCGTGCTGGCAGTCGGCATACGCTTGCTCGGCGGCAATGTCGGCAAGTTCGTCGGCAGCTTCACCCTGGTGTTTTTTATCAGCTACGCATGCTGGGTTCTGGGCAATTACGCGGTCATCGCCGCCACACCGGATCAGACCGCCAAATTCGGCATCCCCTGGTCCATGGGGTTGACGGGCGAGGCCGGGTTTATCATCGCTTTGCTGGCCGGCGTCTTTATCGGCAACTTCATGCCTGGCGTGGCCCAGTCGCTCAAGGAAGCGCTGCGGCCCGAAATGTACGTCAAGATCGCCATCGTGGTCCTTGGCGCGGAACTGGGCGTCAAGTCCGTGGACGCCCTGGGCCTGGCCTCCTCGGTCATTTTCCGGGGCCTGTGCGCCATTGTCGAAGCCTATCTGATCTATTGGGCCCTGGTCTATTACGTGGCCCGCAAGTACTTCAAATTCAGCCGTGAATGGGCCGCGCCCCTGGCCTCGGGCATCTCCATCTGCGGCGTGTCGGCCGCCATCGCCACAGGCGGGGCCATCCGCGCCCGGCCCATCGTGCCCATCATGGTTTCCTCGCTGGTGGTGGTCTTCACCTGCGTGGAAATGCTCATCCTGCCCTTTGCCGCCCAGTGGGGCCTGAGCACCGAGCCACTGGTGGCCGGCGCCTGGATGGGCCTGGCCGTCAAATCCGACGGCGGGGCCATCGCCAGCGGCGTCATCACCGACGCCCTGATCCGGGCCAAGGCCCTGGCCGACTATGGCATCAACTATCAGGAAGGCTGGGTGACCATGACGGCCACCACGGTCAAGATCTTCATCGACGTCTTCATCGGCGTCTGGGCCTTCGTCCTGGCCGTGATCTGGTGCACCATGATCGATTGCAAGCCCGGGCAGCGCATGCGTTTCTCGGAAGTGCTCGACCGTTTCCCGCGCTTCGTCCTGGGCTACGTGATCACCTTCCTGATCCTGCTCATCCTGTGCGCCAAGGGCGGGGAGATGCTCAAGCTCGGCAAGGCGGCCATCGCCGGAACGGGCACCTTCCGGGGCATCTTTTTCATCCTGACCTTCTTTACCATCGGCGTGGTCTCCAACTTCAAGAAACTCTGGGAGGAAGGCATCGGGAAACTGGCCGCCGTCTACGTCGTGTGCCTGTTCGGATTCATCATCTGGATCGGGCTTTTTATCTCCTGGCTGTTCTTCCACGGCGTCAAGCCGCCCACTGTCTAGCCTAAGAGGATCAATCCATGGAAATTCCACAGGAAGTCAATGTCGCCCAAGAAATGCGGAAGATGGAGTATGAACCGCTCCAGCCTGTCGAGATGAAACTCATCCGCTGGAGCCTGGGACTGGGAACCGTGCTGCTCGTCGTGCTCTACTTCGTCAGCGCGATCTTCTTCCCCGGCACCCACGGCTAGTGTGGCATTCACAAAAAACATTTATGTTTTTTGTGAATAAAAATTATAGATTCAAGGTGTTGGTGCTTGGCAATCCCTAACGGCAATTGCCGAACGCAACACGAGGTCAACCGACGACTGAACGGAAATGGCGGCCGGGAACGCGTCCCGACCGCCATTTCATGCCCCGGGGCGTGGTTGCAACGTGCGGCGTCCGTTGACGCCTTGTCCCCCCCCGGGTCAGACAGGAAGCAAGGGGGAACTGTTATGCCGACGTACAACATCAGATACATCTGCGGCCCGCAACACACGCTGCGCACGACCAAGGCCGAGCAGGTCGAGGCCTCGTCTCTGGCCGCGGCCCTGGCCGGCAAGAGCGCCTGGCCCGTGGAAACGAACATGGAGCAGACCTGCGCCTGGGCAAAAAATCCCGGCACCAGCCTGTATCACGTGGAGGCCTGGGAGGCGGAGCTGGTGGCCGCCTCGTAGGCGACGGGATTTGGCGCGGCGTCAATTCCGGCCGCAACAGCTCTTGTATTTTTTGCCGCTGCCGCACGGACACGGCGCGTTGCGGCCGATTTTCGGCCCGCTGCGCCGCTCGACGCCCGGCTTCGGACTGCCGGCCTCGCCGCTCCGGTGGGGTTCGAAATAGGCATGGATTCCGGGAACAGCGGCGGCGATGCCCTCGAACAACACTTCACGATCCTGGGGCGCGATGGTTCCGGGCCGCGTTTCCGGGTCCGGGTCGGACTCGTGCGCCAACACGAAAATGGGCATGAGCATGTCGCCTTGGGCGTCGTCGTCCAGCAGATCTTCCCAGGCCTCGCCGCCGATGGCCATGCCCTGCATGAACCCCAGGGCCCAGGAATTGCCGTGCAGCCCGTCGTCGTACTCGAGAAAAAGCGGCTCGCAGGCGTGCTCCTCATTGAGAAGGCGCGCCAACGCATTCCAATGTCGGATGATGAGGTCATATAATTCCTGGGCTTGGGCGATGTCCGTAAGGACGCCGTCGCGCTCCTCGCCGAGGATATACGGCATATACTGGCTCGGCATGACCAGTTCCGGGGAACAGAGAAGCGCGGTCAGGAAGCCGTCAAGCATTTCCAGGTCCATGGGCTCGGGATAGGCGTCGAGCAGGGTCTCCAGCCGATCCAGTTCGGCATCGTCCAGGGGGCGTTGTAAATCGTTCGTCATGCGGGGCTCCTGCAAACCAGTCGGGATTGTTGTGGGGAATCAATCACGGAGTCCCGGCTTCTGTCCAGGGGCAAACGCCTTGAGGCTGCGGCTTCCGCCGGCCGGGCCGGCCTTATGGGCGGGTCGTGATCGGCGGGCTTGCAGCCCTTGCGCAGCCACCCTCTTGCGGCAAGCGCAGGTTGGTCAGACAGACGAGCGCCGGCAAGGGGGGACGCTTTCATTCCCGGCGTTTCTCTGGCACCATCGTCAGGCCAGGACTGCATTGGCCGGCACTGCGGGCACCGGCAAACCGTCACGTCCAAGGCCCGGCAGCGAGACAGAC
>JBKICS010000272.1:0-4282 GCA_046567015.1 Acidobacteriota bacterium
CGCCGGCAGGTGGTAGAAATAGATGGGCGAGGCCAAGGCGAGCAGCGGCGCGGCGTCCAGGACGGCAAAAAGGGCCTCGGTTTCGTCGCCGGCCGTGTCCAGGGGACAGCGACGCCGCCCGCCGGCGCAGGCGCCGCAGCCCCGGCAGGGCGCCACCGCATGCTCGCGCAGGGCAATGATCCGGGGCTCCCGGCCCGACCGGGCCAACCCTTTGGCAAAGGCCAGGCCGGCCGTGTCGGAATTGCCCCCGGCCCGCGGGCCGCACAGGAAGACGACCGGCTGCCCGGCCGTCACCGGGCGAACTCCGAGAAAAACGGATTGTGCCGTTTCTCGTCGCCGACCGTGGTGGCCGGCCCGTGGCCGGGGTAGACGAGCGTCTTGTCCGGCAGGCTGAAAATCTGGCTGACCACGGCCCCAAGCAGAACGTCATAGTCGCCGCCGACGAAATCCGTGCGCCCGATGGAACGGTAAAAGAGCAGATCGCCGACGAAGACCGCCCCGGCCTCGGGGAAATAATACGACCGGCTGCCCGGCGAATGGCCCGGCGTGGCCAGCACCCGGCAGGATTGGCCCAGGAGGGTGATCTCGCCCGGGGCCACGGGTTCCCAGACGAAGGGATCGACCATGGGCAGGCCCATGAGTCCGCCCCGGCCGAGGTCCAGGTCCATGAGCCTGGCGTCCTCGGCCCCGGCCAGCGCCCTGACCCCTGTTTCGTGCATCAGGGCGGCCACGCCGTAGAGATGGTCGCAGTGCAGGTGGGTGAGGCAAATGGCCTCGAGGGTCAGGCCGTGGGCGCGCATGTGGGCCAGCACCGGGGCCGGGTCGCCGCCGACGTCCAGGGCCACGGCCCGGCCGTCCGACGCGGCCAGATAGCAGTTGGTTTCAAGGGGTCCCAGGGGAAAGGAAACAATATCCATAAAGGCCTCCGTGGCGGCGATGCGGGACCGGCCAAGCCTTTCCGGCCGGCGGCGGCGGGCCGCGATCCTGCGGCCGCCATCCCGTACCATGGGTCTGCCGCGTCTAGCACCTTGGCGTCAAGGGCGTGTCCGCCCTTGTTTTCCCGTCGCGGGGGCGCTACAGGTTGCCCGGCCAGCCTACCGCACGGGAGAACGCCATGCCTGCCCCTGTCCTGACCCAACGCGACCTCATCGCCCACGAGCATTTCCTGCGTGACATTTTCTCCCGTTTCCTCGCCTTCAAGACCCACAGCCTGTATTTCCCCAAATCCGAAAACGACGCCCTGGCCGCCGGCTTCGGCCCGGAATGCGCCACGGCCGTGCACCTGCCGGCCGAACGCAAGGTCATGACCCCGCTTTGCGCCGACGGCCGGCTGCTCGGGGTGTTCGTGGCCCGGGGGGCAAGCCTTGGCGCGCCGCGCACCCTGCTCCCGCTGCTGCCGCGCATCGGAACCATGGCCCTGGCCCAGCTTGGCCTGCTGCTGGCCGCCGACCTCGACGCGCCGACCGGCCTGGCCACGGGCCAGGCCCTGCTCGCCGCCGTCACCCGCGAGATCGAATGCGTCCAGGACCGCATCCTGCCCGGCGCGGCCAGTTTCGTGGACCCGGGGCTGTCGGGCTGCCACGGCGGCTTTGGCCTGGCGATCCTGGATCTCGACCATTTCAGCCGGGTGGCCGGCCGGTTCGGTTTCCTGGCCGCCGAGGACGTTCTGGCCCGGGCGGCGGCGGTCATCGGCCGGCTGTGCCCCCAGGACGGTTTGGCGGCGCGGCTCCATGACGACCTGTTCGCCCTGTTTTTACCCGGGGCGGCGGCGGCGCGCTGCCGGGAAACGGCCGAAGTAGTGCTTCGGGAGCTCTCCCGCACCGCCTTTCCCATCCCGGCCACGGGCGAATCCCTGACCCTGACCGCCAGCGCCGGCTGCGTGAGCTACCCCCAGGACATTCGCGGCGGCCAGTTCGCCGCCCTGCCCGCCGAACAGGCGCGGCTGCTCCTGCGCAAGGCCCAAAAAGGCCTGGCCGTGGCCAAGGATCTCGGCCGCAACCAGGCCATGCCCCACAACCGCATCCTGGCCGAAGGCGGGACGGTGCTCACGGCCTTGCCCCTGTCGCGCCTGGCCGTGAGCCTCGGGCGCTGGGTGGACGCCGAGCCGGGCCAGCGCTTCCTGGTCTGGTCGCCGCGCCTGGAGCGCACGGTGGACGTGCGCACGGCCGACGGCGAGCGCATAAGCGGCCGGGCCCCGGCCGTGGTCAAGGGCGAGATCGGGCTCGTGGAAGTGGGCGAGGACATGGCCTTTGCCGAGGTGCTCCAGCAAAACGACCCGCACCTGCCCCTGGAGCCCGGCGACCGGCTGGCCCTTATCCCGGAAACCGACGACGCGGCCCCGGCCGAACACTGCCCCACGGCCGCGCCGCGCAAGGATCCGACCTCGGGCCTCTTTGGCCATCGCGATTTTCTGCGGGCTACCGCCGCCGACCGGGAAAAGCGGCCGGTGTTCTCCCTGGGGCTCGTCCTTTTGCCCGAAGTGGCCACCGAGCGCCGCCCGGGCCGGCCGGCCGAGGCGGACATGGCCGAAGCGGCCGGCCTTTGCCGCCAGTTTTTCGGCCCATCCAGCGTGGGGGGGCGGTTTAGCGCCTCCAAGCTGGTCTTCTACCTGCCCGAACGCAGCCCGGAGAGCCTGGCCGAACCCGCCCGAAACCTGCTCGACGCCCTGAGTGAACGCCTGGGGCTCACCGCGGCCATCGGCCTGGCCGGCTATCCCTGCCTGGACTACGCCCGGGCCGATGTGCCGGAAAACTGCCGCAAGGCCCTGGACCACGCCCAGCTCCTGCCGGCCGGGCCGCGCCTGGCCGTGTTCGACTCCCTGTCGCTGACCGTCAGCGGCGACCGCCACTTCGCCATGGGCGACATTTACGCCGCCATGGAGGAATACAAACGGGCCCTGCTCGCCGGCGAAGACAATGCCCTGGCCCGCAATTCCCTGGGCATCTGCCTGGCTAGGCTGGGGCGGCTGGGGCCGGCCCGGGCGGAATTCGAACGGGTGATCGCGGCCGAGCCCAAAAACACCATGGCCCTGTACAATCTCGGCTGCGTGCGCCAGCGCCTGGGCGAGGCCGCCGGGGCCAGGAGCGCTTTTCAAAAATGCCTGCGGGCCAACCCGGGCCACGTGTCGAGCCTGTTGCGCCTGGGGCGCATGGCCGAGGAGAATCGGCGCTTCGAAAGCGCCCTCAAATACTACCGCCGGGCCGGGGCCACGGGCAACGCCCCGGGGCTGACCCTGCGCCATCTGGCCCGGCTGGCCCTGACCCGGGGCCGGCTGGAAGAGGCCCGGGAACACCTGCACCAGGCCCTGCTCCTCGATCCCAAGGATGCCTTTTCCCTGCAGCTCATGGCCCGGCTCTACCTTACCGAGGGCGAGGATCCGGCCATCGCCGAGGCCATGGCGCGCCAGGCCGTGGCCCTGCGCCCGGACCGCAAGGAATTCTGGGCCGAGCTGTCCCGGGCCCTGGCCGCCCAGGGCCACGACGAGGAAGCCCGGGAAGCCCTGGCCCGGGCCGAGGGCGTTTGAGCCCGCCCGCGCCCTGGCCTCCGGCTGTAACCCAGGCCCGCTTTGAGCCGCCCTGCTTCTTTTTGATGGCCTTTGTGCAAAAAAGCCCTTAAAAAAAGCATTGGATCGGGATGCGTTCGTTTGATTTTCCGCCGCACTCCACACACTTCAGCAGGGACGAACAGCAAAGGCATGCGATACTATTCCATTCAAATTCTCCGCACCCTTTTCATGTCCATGGTTCTATACCTCCACGTGCGGGCCTATCTTTTCATATACGGCGCCCAGACCGGCACCTTCTTCAACCTGGTTCCGGACGCCTTCATGGCCGTGGCTCTGCCGTTTTTCAGCATCTCCGGCTTCATCATGGCCTTCCTTATTGACATCGGCTACCGCAACTTCCTGGCGCGCCGGCTGTTGCGCGTCTATCCGACCTACCTGTGCGGCGTGGCCATCTCCGTGCTCGTGGGTTACCTGCTCTGGGGCAAGCTGCCCGGCCCGGGCATTTTCGCCGCCTCCTCCCTGCTGCCGCTTGGCCCGGTGGATCTGCCGCTGCGGGTGGAGTGGACGCTCATCTACGAGGTCGTCTACTACGTCTTGATCTCCCCCTTTGCCACGCCGAGGCTCTCCCGGTATTTCCCGGCCTTCCTGGTGGTCTGGGCCGGGGCGGTGCTTGTCGCCTATTTCGGCTTCGGCCTGCAGGAGGCCTACGTCTTCAACACCTGGCGCACGGTGCTTTTCGCCCCCTACAACCTCTATTTCATCACCGCCGCCATATAA
>JBKICS010000273.1:0-6716 GCA_046567015.1 Acidobacteriota bacterium
CGTCGCCGGGCGGCGTCGTCGGCGGGCGCTTGCCGGCAGGCGGCCAGAGCCAGGACCACGGCCAGGGCCGTAAGCAGGCCTCGCCAGGCCGGGCGGCGTTGGGGCTGGGGTACGGCATGGGGCATGGTCAATTCCTGTTCGAGGCGTTTTCACGCCCCTGGCGGGGAGTATCCGGTTGGGATCGGGTCGTGTCCGGCCGCCTCCGGCGGCAGGCCTCGGGCAGTCAGGCGCCGTTGGCGCTTGGCCGGGTTCCGGTCAGGCAGAAGGCGAGCAGGCCGATGACCAGGGCGACGAAGAGGATCAGATAGAACATGCCAGGATGCTAACAGGACGGGCGGCGATCGTCGATGGGGGAGTGATGACAGGCGTTGCGAAAGGGGCTATGCACCGAGGATAAAACGCCCTTGCGGCGGGTATTGGAGGAAGTATGCGCAAAGGAAGTCTGCTTGTCGCGGCGGCTGTGCTTTGCACGCTGGCCCGGCCGGCTGCGGCTGAAGATGATGTTGAACGGGTTCGCAAGGTGCTGCGCGAGCATCCCGAGATCGTGATGGAGGCCATCCGCCAGCAGGGCCCGGCCGTGCTGGAAGTGATCGAGACCACCGCCCGGGCGCGGCAGAAGGAACAGGAACGGCTCCGTTTCGCCCAGTCCCTGGCCAAGCCGCTCACGCCGGTCATAGAACCGGGGCGGGCGGCGCTCGGTCCGCAGAACGCTCCGGTGACCATCGTGGAATATTCCGATTTCCTGTGCCATTTCTGCGGCCAGGCCGCCGGCACGGTCAAGGCCCTGACCCAGAAGCACCCCGAGGATGTCCGGCTGGTGTTCAAGCACTTCGCCACCGGCAAGAACAGCGTCCGGGCGGCCCTGTATTTCGAGGCCATCAACCTCCAGGACCCCAAAAAGGCCTGGGCCTTCATGGACGCCGTGTTTGAACGCCAAAAGGATGTGGCGGACAAGGGTGACGAAGTGCTGGACGCCATCGCCAAGGGGCTGGGCGTCGATGCCAAGCGCTTGGCCGAGGATCTCAAGCGCAAGGATCTGGCCGACCGGGTGGCGGCGGACACCAAGGAAGCGCGCGATTTCGGCTTCGAGGGCACGCCGGTGTTTCTGATCAACGGCGCGGCCGTGCGCGGCGCTGTTCCGATCGAAATTCTTGAAGAATTCGTTGAGGTGGCGGCCAAGGCCGGCCAGCCGGCCAAGACGCAGTAACCCAGCACAACCAGGCTTCGGTCCGGGGCTTGTCTTCGGGCCGAAGCAGGCCTAAATAGGGACGATATCCATGCAGGCCAGGACACAGGCATGCCAAGCATCAGACAGATACTCGTCCAAAACGTCATCAAGGCCATTCCGGTCGGGCTGCTCGTCATTGACCCTCGCGGCAGGATCATTGCCGCAAGCCCCTCGGCCACGGACCTCCTGGGCCTGGACCCCGACGCCTTAAACGGCCTGGACTGGCGCACGCTTTTGCGCAGCGAACCGGCCAACGAACAATTCAATCGCAATCTGGTCGAGGCCGTGGAGAAGCGGCAGCCGTATCGCCACTGTCTGGCCGACTATCAGCGCCCGGACGGGGAGTGGCGTCGTTTTTCCATGACCGCATCCTGCCCCCATGACGCGGGCAAGCCGGTTGGCGTCACCCTGCTTTTCGACGACGTCACGGCCCTGTACCGCAGCCGGGAGCGGGAGACGGCCGCCCTGCGCGAGAAAAACCGCCTCCAGCACGACATGATCGAAAGCCTCAACAATCTGGCCCTGTCCGTGGCGCATCAGGTGCGCAATCCGGCGGCGGCCATCGGCGGCTTCGCCCTCAAGCTCCTGCGCGAGCACAAGGAACGCCACCTCTCCACGGAACATCCCGACATCATTTTCCAGGAGGCCCGCCGCCTGGAAGACCTGGTCGGCGCGGTGGTGCGGCTGGCCTCCCTGGGCCGACCGCGCCTGGGCGCCGTGGATCTGGCCCGGCTGGTCGCGGACGCCGCCGCCCGGGCGACGGAGGCCGGGGACGGCCTGCACAAAGGGGTGGAGTTCCGGCTGGCCGTCGAGCCCATGGAGATCGTGGCCGACGAGGCCTTGCTTGGCCAGGCCCTGGATGAAATCCTGCTCAATGCCGTGGAGTTTTCCGGCCGCGAGGCCGTACGCATCGCCGTCAGTCTGAGCCGGCGTGACGACGTCTGCCGGCTGCTGCTCGAAGACGACGGCCCGGGGGTGCGCGGCGAGCTGCGGCCCTTTGTTTTCGACCCCTTTTTCACCACCAAGGCCCGGGGCGCGGGCATAGGTTTGACGCTTGCCCGCAGGGCGGTGCTCGAACACAACGGCGAGATCGACCTGCGCGACGGCGAAAACGGCGGCACGGCCGTGGTGATGCGACTTTTCGACACCCCCGAGGCCGGCCTTGGCCGCGTGGCCTCCTACGGTCCCATGGGCCTGGACGTGCGCGAACTCAAGACCAAGGCCAGGGAGCTTGGCCTGGACGTCTCGGGCCTGACCGCCATCGACGCCGTGCGTTCCATCCAGAAGCACGAAGGCTTTGCCCCGTGTTTCGCCTGGGGCGTCCATGACCGCTGCGGCCAGGAACTGTGCGCCTTTCGCCGCGAGTGCGTCAAAACCATGCGCATCGACGACAGTCGGCGCATCGTCTACGGCGGGGCCTGATGCCGGCCCGCAACGCTTGTCTGGCCCGCCTGGGCCATCTGGGCCTGGCCGCTCTGCTGTCCGGCCTGCTGGCCGGCCTGACCCCGGTTTCGGTCGAGGCCCGCACCGTCTACGGCTACGAGGACAGCCTCGGTATGCTCCATACCAGCCCGACCAGGATCAACGAGCATTACAAGCCGCTTTTCGAGGGCAAGCTCGAACACGAGGCCCTCATGCGGGCGCTGCGGGAGCAAAACGCCCTGGGCGGGCCGCCCCTGGCCAAGGCCTTGCCCGTGTACCTGGGGCCGCTGTCGGAAGCCGGCGAACGCATCATACGCCTGGCCGAGCCCTATCTCGGCGCGCCGTATCGGCTTGGCGGCGACACGGCGGCCGGCATCGACTGTTCCGGCCTGACCAAGGCCGTCTTTGCCCGCTTGGGCTGCGACCTGCCGCGCCAGAGCCGGTTGCAGGCCGGGCTGGGCACGCCTGTTGCCGCCACAGAGCTTTTACCCGGGGATCTGCTGTTTTTCGCCACGAACCGGGACGTCGGCATCAGCCACGTGGGCATTTATCTCGGCAGCGGTCGGATGCTCCATTCCAGCCCCAGGCGCGGCGGCGTGGGCGTGGACCGTCTGGCCGGAACGGATTACGAACGCTGGTTCGTGGCCGCCAGGCGACTGGCCCGTTCCGGCGCCACCGATGTGTCGCTTGGGACGACGGGCCGGGCGGGCAAGGCCGGGAAGGGCAATTGACGCAGGAGAGTTGTGCGATGGGGGAGCTGTTGCCGCGGATTGATCCGCTGGCCTGCATTGGCTGTGGGGTGTGCGCGCAGGTGTGCCCTTCGGGCGTTTTGACCCTGGTCGACGGCCGGGTGCAGGTGGCGCAAGACGGCTGCATCGGCTGCGGGCACTGCGCCGCGGTGTGCCCGGCCGAGGCGGCCCGCGCGCCGCAAGGCGACGGCTGGGCCGAGAACTACGGCGTCATCGAGCCGACGGGCGCGGTGATCCCTCCCGGCGCCTTCCCGGCCGGGCAGCTCGTCGATCTGCTGCGCTCCCGACGCTCTTGCCGCCGCTTCCAGGACAAGCCCGTGTCCGGACCCATGCTCGAAGATCTGCTGCGCGCGGCGGTCACCGCGCCCTCGGGCACCAATTCCCAGGCCTGGACCTTCACGGTGCTGACCTCCCGCTCGGCTGTCGTGGGTCTGGGCCAGGCCGTGGCCGGCTTTTTCGCCCGGCTCAACAAGCTTGCCGCCAACCCCTTCCTGCGCCGGGCCTATACCTGCATCGGCCGGCCGGAGCTTACGCGTTACTACCGGGAACATTACGACTCGGTCGCCGCCGCCCTGGTCGATTGGGAACGCAACCACACCGACCGGCTGTTTCATGGGGCCACGGCGGTCGTGGTCGTCGGCTCACGGCCCGAGGCGAGTTGTCCGGCCGAGGACGCCGTGCTGGCGGCCGGAAACCTGCTGCTGGCCGCCCATTGCCTGGGCCTGGGCTCCTGCCTGATCGGCTACGCCGTGGAAGCCATGCGCCATGACCGCCGGGTCAAGGAAGCGGCCGGCGTGCCGCGCGCGGAAACGGTCCATGCCGTGGTGGCCCTGGGCTGGCCGGATGTGGCCTTTTTGCGGCCAACCAGACGCCGTCGGCCGATTGTGCGTTACAAGACGGCCTGACGACCGGTTGGCGGCACGGCGGGGCGGGAGTTTGTCTTGTCGGCAAGGCCGGTTTTATGGCAAGGCCCAAGCGGAGCGGGACGCATTGGAAGTGTCGGAGGGATGGTTGTGATACGGGGATGGGTTGTGTGCGTGGCGCTGTTGGGGCTGTTTGGGGTTGTGACGCCGGAAGCCATGGCCGGGCAAACGGAGGCGGTGCGGCTGCACGGACTGGCCTTGCGGCAGGGACCGGACGACACGTCGTCCATGCTCCGGGTGCTGCCGGCCGGCGAGACCGGGACCGGCCGCCAGGGCGTGTCCCCGGCCCCGGGCAAAGGCAGCGCGGCCAAGGCTTCGGCGACCCCGCGTGGCGCGGATCGGCCGGCCTCGGGCAAACCGGCTGCGCCCCCGTCCCAGCCCTTGGTCTACGTGCCGGTTGCCGACGGCGGCGGTCTGGACCGCTTCCTGGCAGGACTTGCGTCTTCGGATCGCCCGGCATCCGGAACGGAAACGGACGCGGCGGCCATAAACGCGCTCAAAAACCACTTTACCATCGAAGTCCATCTGTCCCAGCGCAAACTCTATCTGTACGAGAATCTGCCCGACGGCACCCGGCATCTGGTGCGCCAGTACGTGGTGGCCGTGCCGGGCCGGGACATGGAAGCCCCGCAAGGCTGGGGCGTGGTGACCGGCATCAGCTTCGAACCATCCTGGCGGCCGACCCCGGCCATGAAGGAGCGGGCGCTTAAAAAGGGCAAGCCCCTGCCGGAATACGTGGGGCCCGGGGTCAAGGACAATCCCATGGGGACGTTTAAGATTATTTTGTCCCATGGCTATGGTTTCCGCATCCATGGCAACAACAATCCGGGGTCCATCGGCCGGCCCGTCACCAGCGGCTGCATCCGCATGCGCAACGACGAAGGCAAGGACATGGCCAAAATGATTGACGTCGGGACGGAAGTGGTCATTCTGGACTGAATCCGGCGTCGGACGAGGCAGCGGCAGGCCCGGGGAAACGCGGGGGCGAGTCCCATGGAGGTTCCATGAAAGGGGTGATCCCATGCAGGGGGCCGATAAACCAGATCGGCCAGGGGCAGCGGGAAGCCAGGACCGGGTGGCCGGCGACTTTCGATCCGGAGGGCGCACGGCAGCACATGGGCATTGATCCTGACGGGTTCCGACGAATTTTCGATTGCATTTGGCATGAGGTCGCCAAGCGACGAACCCTGCTCGACGAGGCCTACGCAGCCGCCGACATGGACAACATCGCCCTGCAGGCCCACACCATCAAAAGTTCCGCCGCCTCTATTGGCGCGGCGGCCCTTTCCCGGGCCGCCGCTGCCGTGGAACAGGCCGCCCGGGACCAGGCCCCCGGCGAACTCGCCGCCGCCATGGTCCATTTTCACGCCGCCAAGGAAACCTTGAGCCGGCTCGTGGGCATCGACTGATGTTGCCCACGCCAATTGCGACAGGGAGGAGGCACTCTTGAATCGGCGTCTGATCACCGCGTCGGCCCTGCTGGCTTGCTGCCTGGCCGGGTGCGCCGCGAACAAGGATTTCGAGAAGGAAATACTGGGGCATCCGGCCCCTGAACAGCCCAGCGACACCGGCTGGACGCGGCAGAAGGCCACACCGCCGCCGCCCCCGCCGCCGCCGGCTACCGCCCGGCCGACGCCGCCCGCGCCCTATGCTCCGGCTCCTGTCGCCACTCCATCTCCGGCTCCGGTCGCGTCCCCGCCGGCCATGAGCCGGGCCGCAGCCTCCATGGGCATCGCCCCGCCCCTGGTGGAACCGGCCCCGGCCGTGACCGAACCCCGCTTCGCGCCCAAGCCCTTCAAGCCCGAAGCGGCCGAAGGGCAAAATCGGCCCCCGGCCCAGGGCGTTCTGACCTCGCCCCCGGCTCCCCAGGCCGGTCCGGGGACCGTGGCCGAACCGGCCCCCACGGCCCCGGCTTCGGCCGCATCGGATGCGACCGCCGGCGCGCCGTCGGATCGGGCGGTCTTCACGTTCATGGTCGGGTCGTTCGCCCACAACGAAAAGGCTGGCGAACTCATGGCCAGCCTGGAATCGCGCGGGTTTTCCACCCGCATGGACCAGGGCAAGCTCAACAACAAGACGTTTTACAAGGTTTTTGCCGTCAAGGAAGGCAACCGGGCGGAACTGGAGGGCGAACTGTTCGCCGCCGGGGTGACCGAACCACGCCTGGTGGCCGAGCGGCCCGTGGACAAGGCCGCTCCGCAAAAGTCGGCGAACAAGGCCGGGGCCAAGGTGGCTCCGGCGGCAGCGCCGAAGACTTCTTCGCCCAGGCCTTCGGGAAACATCCCGCCGCCCATTGTCGAGCCGGCCCCGCCCCTGCCCGACGGCTATGTGCCGCCGCCGCCCAAATCCGCCGGTTCCTGAGTCCTTGACCGGCGCGGCTTCGGGAACGTCCCG
>JBKICS010000274.1:0-5757 GCA_046567015.1 Acidobacteriota bacterium
GGCCGCCTCTCGCCCGGCCGCATTGACACCGTCGCGGTTTCATCCGTACTCGTGTCGCCATGCCCGACGCCCCTTTTCGCAATGAAGCCACCGCCGCCCCGGAGGCCGTGGCCGCCGCCGTCGTCATCGCCCTGGCCGCCTTTCTGCGGTTTCACAACCTGGACACGCCCTCCATGTGGCCGGACGAAATGCTCGTGGCTGTGGTGGCCCAGCATCCCGTGGCCTACATCCTGGAGTGGGCCAGGCGACTCGAAGTGCATCCGCCGGGCTTTCATCTGCTTATGAAGCTCGCCTCCCAGGTCGGCGACTCGGACATCGCCCTGCGCTTTGTCTCCGCCGCCTGCGGCACGGCCACCGTGGCCCTTCTCTGGCGATTGGGACGCAGGCTCCTGCCCTCCGGCGTCGCTGTGCTGGCCGCCTCCCTGGCCGCCTCCAGCGCGCTGCTCGTCTGGGTTTCGCGCCAGGTGCGGCCCTACGGCGTCCTGGTCCTGTGCCTCACCGCCTCGCTGTATTTTCTCGTCCGCTTTCTGACCGAGGGCCGGCGGCGGGATATGTGGCTGCTGCTCGCCGTAAACCTGCCGGTCCTGTGGCTGCACTACCTGGCCATCCTGGTGGTCGGGGCCCAGGGCGCGGCCTGGCTCGTCTTGCTGGCGCTCAAGCGCACCCCGGTGACCTGGCGGCAGGCCGCCGCCTTTGCCGGCCTGACCGCCATGTCCTTCCTGCCGGCGCTCCCCTTTTTCCTGGCCATGCTCGGCCACCGGGACATGACCACCCCCCGCCCCTTCGACGCCTGCCTGGCCGCCACGGTGGACAATTTCCGGGGTGTGCTGGACTTTTTCCGGCTGCCCTTCCTGACCGGGACCATGGCCGCCTTCGCCGTCCTTGGCGCGGCGGCCGGGCTTACGGCCCGGCGCACCGCCCTGGTCGTCTGCTGTCTGGCCCTGGTTCTGGCCCCCCTGGGCGTGGTGCTGGCGGCGCGTTACGGGACGTTTTACTTCTCCTCGCACTTAAGTTTCATGGCCGTTCCGGTTTCGCTGCTGGCGGCGGCCGGCCTGGGCTGGTGCCTTCGGCCCCAGGCCCTGCGCCTGCTCGCGGCCGTGGTCCTGGCCCTGGGCCTTGGCGGCACGCTCATGGTGCGCGACGGGGCCAAGCTCTACAACGTCGACAGCACCATCATCACCTGGTGGCATTTCGGCACATTCAAAAGCATCGCCCGGCGGTTCCAGGAAGCCGTGCCGCCCGGCGACGTCGTCCTTTTCACCGACGACACTGTGCGCGCCTACACCGGCTGGTACCTGGACCGCTTCACCGACCCCGACCCGATCCGCGAACAGCGCTTGCGCCCCGACCGCCAGGCCGCCGGCCTGTCCCTGGTCACCCTCAAGGACGACCTCGGCCATCTCCGGGAAACGCCGGCCTCCCTGGCCGCCCGGCCCGATTTTATCGGTGCAGCGCGCCTGGACAGCCTGGACGTGCGCCGATTCCGCATCCCCCGGCAAGCGACGGTCATCACCGCCCTGCCCACGACCGACGTGTTGTCCGCCGCTCCCTTCGACTTTTACGCCCGCATCCATGAAACCCAGGGGCTGGCCATCGATCCGTTTCGCGGCTGCGCCCTGTTTCCCGCCGGCCGGGACCGGCCGGGCAGCGCCGTCATGCGCTACGGGCTGGCTCCTGGCCTGCCCGCCGTCTCGGCCCAGGTCGTGTGCGAATTCACCAGCGAAGGCGCCGGCAGCCGGGTCCGGCTGCTGGCGTCCGGCCCGGATCAAGCCGAGCGGCCGGTGGCGCAGCACGATGGCCCGGGCGGCGGCGTCCTGACCGCCGCGATTCCCCTGCCGCCGGGGACGCCCTGGCTGGACCTGCGCCTGGAACTGACCAACGCCGAAGGGACGCCGGTCTATTCCGTGGACAACCTCAAGACCCTGCGGGTGCGCCGGCTGACCACGGCCTTTTGCCCGACGGCCGACATCGGCCCCTGCGCCGTGACCGCAAGCCAGGCCATCAACCAGGCCCTGCTGGAACAGTTCGAGTCCGAGTCCTTCCAGGTACGCCCGGTGGCGGGGCAGGACACGGATTTGGGCGACGCGGCCGGGCGCGAGGACTCCGCCCCGGAATCCGGCGGATTCGCCCACCTTGCGCCCAAGGAAGCGGCCGGGAGCGTCCGGGTGCGGGTGGCGGCCCGGGATGTGGGGGATGGGACGATCTTTTATCCGCGCCTTAGCGGCGCGGACGCCCGGGTGACCGTGCGGCGTGTGGCGGCCGACGGCCGGCGCGCGGTCATTTTCGCCGTAAATGGTCCGACTCAGGGCTGGACGCCGGTGAGCGCCCAATACCGTCTGCCGCTGCCGGCCAAGGGAGACGTTGTCCTCGAGATCGACCTGGAAGGCCGGGGGGCGCAGCTGTGGCACGACCACGGAGCCGTGCTGTTCCGGCGCTAAGGCGGCCGTTCGGGGCGGACACCGACCGTTTCCCGGCCCAAAGGGGCCTCGACGCCGGGAACGGCGAATCGTCGGGAGAGGTTCCCCAGGTCAGGCCAGCCCAGTCCTCTTCGGCCGTTTGCCGTCCCAACGCCCTGGCAAGAAGAGGCACCCTCGCGCCACACTGGCCCGTCTTCCCGCTGACGCGCGCCAAGTTCGCCGCCTATCCGGCCCGAACCGGGCCTGGGTCGGGCTCGCCCTCCTCGCCGCCGCCCTCCCGGAGATAGAACACGAAATCCTCCTTGACCTGGCGGATGAGCACTTCCCGCCGCTTGCCCACCACGTCCGCCGGCAATCCCTCCAGCATGGCCCGGTGGTAATCCACCAGGGCCTGGTAGGTGTCGAGCAGCTCCTCGTGAAAGGTCGGCTTGTCCGGCTTGATCTCGCGGTTGGATACGAGCCGGTGCTCCATGGCATCGGCCAGGAAACGCAGGGGCGCCGTGGAATCGCAGGCCTGCATGAGCGGCAACAGCGTCTCCACGCCAAGCTTGGCCCGGCGGTCTTCAGGATCGAGTTCCCGCATCAAGGTGGAATAGGGCTTTCCCAGGATGTCGGCCACTTGCTTGATAGGTTTTGGACAGTTTCGGACCATCTCCAAAATCACATTCCTGATGTCTGTTGGCATGAGAAAACATCTCTTAGATTATAACTTTATTACATCTAACACGGTGTTGTCTGATAGCATGAACGAGCGGCGATTTGTCAAGGATGCGGCAAAGCCGGCCGGCCTGCGCATCTTCCCGGACGGCAAGGCCTTTCACAGGATCGTGCCCGACAAACCCACCTGACCCTTCTTTCGAAATCCTTGTCAACCGGAACCGGCCCGGCTACATTGCAGATAGAAATTTGTGCCCTTGGCCGGAGGCCCTATGGTCGTATCACGCGGCGGCTCGGGAAGCGGCGAACGCACTGCCGCCTGGACAGTGCTGGCCTGTCTGGCCGCCATCGCCTGCTGGCTCGGCCTGACCCAGTCCAGGTTCAACCCGGCTGTCCTGGTGGCCCTGTCGCCGCCGCCGCTCACCGGGACCATGACCGCCGGCTCCGCCGGGACCGGCTTCGCCACCGCCGCGTTCCTCGACGCCCTGCCCGGGGCCGTCCCGGCCTCGCCCGTGGAAAGCTACGACCCGGCCACCCTGTCCGACCGCATCGACGGCAAGGCCGAGCTCTACCTGGCCGCCAATTTCCAGGAAATGTCCTGCCGGGCCCTGACCCTGGCAAACGGCGCCCACGTCGACGTATACGTCTACGCCCAGGCCGCGCCCAAGGACGCCTTTGCCGTCTTAAGCGCCCAGCGCCGTTCCGGTTCGCGGCCCCTTCCTCTGGCTCCCGACGCCTACGCCACCGAAAACGCCCTCTATTTCACCCGGGCCAACCACTATGTGGAACTGGTCGCCGACCGGGCCGATGCCGACACCATGGCCGGCCTGGAACAGCTCGCCGGGAGTCTCTACGCCGCCCTGGGAGGCGGACCGGCCAGGCCGGCCCAGGCCACGACCGAGGCGGCAAGCCCGGCCAAGGGCGTACCCGCCGCTCCTCCTGCCTCCACGACGGCGACTGTCCCGGCGACCCAAACGACGACCGCCCAGGAGACCGTGGACGAGAAAACGCTCTTCCCCGCCGCCGGCCTGGCCGCCGACAGCCTGCGCCTGGCCGCCTCCGACGCCATGGGCATGGCTGGGTTTGCCAACGTCTACACGGCCGAATACGCCCTGCCCTCGGGCGCGGCCACGGCCCTGCTCGCCTGGCGCGACGCGCCGGGGACGGCCTCGGCCGAGGCCAAGGCCTTTGCCGGGTTCCTGAGCCAAAACGGCTACGCCGCCCGGCCCCTGCCCCCGGACGCCGCCCCCCTGCCAGCCGGGGCGGTGTTGCTTGCCGCCGACGGGTCGTATGAAATCCTCTGGACGCGCGGCCGGATGCTGGCCGGCGTCCACGACGCGACGAGCGAGCAGGCCGCCCTGGACCTCGCCCGGGAACTGGACGCACGCCTGGCCAAAGCCCTGCCCCGGGAGACGCCGTGACCCAAAAACCGCCCCTTGCCTCGCCCCATGCGCCCGAAAGCCCCCAAGCCGGCGCTCCGGGCGATCCCGGCCGCCGGCAGTTCCTGCGCCTGGCCGCCGCCTCCGCCCTGGCCGTGGCCGCCGGCGGCCTGGCCCTGGCCCTTCGCGACCCGCACGGCCCCAAGGCGGGCCTCGGCGGCCGGGTTCTCTCCGGCCTGGGCGATTTTTCCGTGGCCCCGCCAAGCCCCGCCACGCCCCAGCTGGCCACGGTCCACGGCACGGATCGCCGGGCCATGTTCGACCAGGGGGTCAAGGCGCTGGGGGGCCTTGAGCATTTCATCAAGCGCGGCGACGTTGTGCTGCTCAAGGTCAACGCCGCCTTTGCCTCGCCGCCGCTTCTGGCGGCAACCACCCAGCCCGATCTGCTGGCCGCCGTGGCCGAGGCCTGCAAACAGGCCGGCGCGGCCAGGGTGCTCGTCACCGACAACCCCATCAACAATCCGGACAGCTGTTTCGAGGTGACGGGGCTGGCCGGCGCGGCCCGGCAGTCCGGGGCCTCGCTCATCCTGCCGCGCCCGGCCCTGTTTACGCCGGTCAGCCTGCCCAAGGCCGCCTTTCTCACCGACTGGCCGGTGCTGGCCGGAGCCTTTGGCGGCGTGACCAAGCTCATCCTGCTGTCGCCGGTCAAGGACCACCAGCGGGCCGGGGCCTCCATGAGCCTCAAAAACCTCTACGGACTGCTCGGCGGCCGGCGCAACATCTTCCACCAGGACATAAACGGCGTCATCGCCGAACTGGGCAGGCTCACCCGCCCCACCCTGTGCGTCCTGGACGGGGTGACGTCCATGATGACCAACGGCCCGACCGGCGGCTCCCTGTCGGACCTCAAAGCCACCGGCGTCATGATCCTGTCCACCGATCCCGTGGCCGCCGACGCCCAGGGCGTCGCCCTGCTCGGGCGCACCCCGGCCGACCTGCCCTATCTGGCCCTGGCCCAGGCCGCCGGGGTCGGGGCCATCGACCCGGCCGGGCTCAATCCCGTAACGCTTCACGTCGACGCCACGGCGGGCCGGTCATGAAGATCGTCACCGCCCGGCGGGTGAGCCAAGGCTTTTTCCTGCTCGTCTTTGTCTGGCTGTGTCTGGTGACCACGCTGGGCGACGGCGTCTTCGAGCTGCGGGGCTGGCCGGTCAACTGGCTGCTGTCGCTGGCTCCGCTGACCGCCCTGGGGACCGCCCTGTCAACCGGCAGTCTCTATGCGCCGCTTTTCTGGGCCGTGCCGG
>JBKICS010000275.1:0-9623 GCA_046567015.1 Acidobacteriota bacterium
ACGTTTACGACATCAACCTCAACACCAAGGATCCCGAGAAGATCATCGAGACGGTCAAACTCCTTGAGCCCACCTTCGGGGCCATCAACCTCGAGGACATCAAGGCTCCCGAGTGCTTCGAGATCGAGCAGCGCCTGATCGAAATGATGGACATCCCGGTCTTCCACGACGACCAGCACGGCACGGCCATCATCTCCGGCGCGGGTATCTTAAACGCCGTGGAGATCGCCGGCAAAAAGATCGAGGATCTCAAGGTCGTGGTGTCCGGCGCGGGTGCGGCGGCCATCGCCTGCTCCAAGTTCTACGTGACGCTTGGCGTCGATCAGGCCAACATTGCCATGTTCGATTCCAAGGGCCACATCCATGCCGGTCGCACCGACCTGCACCCGACCAAGGCCCAGTTCGCCCAGAAAAAGGCCTACGCCAACCTGGGCGAAGCCTTCAAGGACGCCGACGTGTTCCTGGGCCTGTCCGCCAAGGGCCTGGTCACCAAGGACATGGTCAAGAGCATGGGCAAGAATCCCATCATCTTCGCCATGGCCAACCCCGATCCGGAAATTCCCTACAACGACGCCAAGGAAGCCCGCCCCGACGCCATCATGGGCACCGGCCGCTCGGACTTCCCCAACCAGGTCAACAACGTTTCCGGCTTCCCATTCATCTTCCGCGGGGCCCTGGACTCCGGCGCCAAGCGCATCAACGAGCAGATGAAGATGGCCGCCGCCCGGTCCCTGGCCGCCCTGGCCAAGGAGCCGGTGCCGGTCGAGGTCATGGACATGTACGGCGAAAAGAACGTCACGTTCGGCATCGACTACGTCATCCCCAAGGCGCTGGACTTCCGTATGCTCGAATGGGAAGCCCCGGCCGTGGCCAAGGCGGCCATGGACACCGGCGTGGCCACTATCCAGCTTGATCTCGAGCAGTACAAAAAAGAGCTGCGCGCCCGCATCGACGCCTCCCACAAGCGCATCAAGGATTACGTCGCCTCCTACAACTACGACTTCTAGCCGAGACCGGCGGCCAATACGTGAAAGCCCGGGACGGTTCGCCGTCCCGGGCTTTTTCCTGTCCGGCGGCCGGCAGGCCTGGTCCTGCCGCGACCAGGGGGATGCTCCCCCCGGCCCCGGCTACGGGAACCGGAAAGGCCTGGTCCCTCGGCTCTGGCGGGCAATCCGGTTCCGCAGGCCTTTTTTCAGAGCAACTATGCCGACATCCGCGACAATGAGACAAACGGCCGAGTGAAAAGAACAACCATTTCTTGCCAAATTGTTGCAAATCACCCATAGGATTTTACAGACTCCCCACCATCAAACCCAACGAGGTAGCGCCATGACCAAACGGAACAGTCTCCTTCTCGTCCTTGCTGCCCTGATGCTGTGCGCGTCTCCTGCCCTGGCCGCCAAGAAAAAGGCCATGCTGGACCCCGTCAATTCCGACTATGCCAAGGGCGTGCAGGCGGTGAACGAGCGGCATTGGAACGCCGGCATCGAGCTTTTGACCAAGGTCATCGACAACCCGGCCACGCCCAAGGAAATCCTGCCCCTGGCCCTGACCAACCGGGGCACGGCCTACGCCAACAAGAAGATGACCGCCGAAGCCCTGGCCGACCTGAGCAAGGCCATCGAGCTCAACCCCGACTACCCGGCGGCCTACTACGACCGCGCCCGGATCCTGGCCATGCAAAACAAGCATGCCGAAGCCATCGCCGACCTGACCAAGGCCATCGAGCACAGCAAGGCCGGCAAGCCCCAGGCGGTCTATTACAAGAACCGGGGCCTGAGCTACGGCGCCATGGCCAACCTCGACGCGGCCAAGGCCGATTTCAAGAAGGCCAGGGAACTCGACCCGGCCATCAAGATCCCCATGCACTACAAACCGATGCTCAAGCAGTAGCCACAACGCCCTTCGAATAAAAAAAGGCCCCGGACGGGGCCTTTTGGCTTCTGGTCAGTCGGTGCGCGCGACCGGCCCGAGAGCCCGACGGCATAGCCGGACTGAGTGTCCGGCGTTTCGCCGCCCCGGCGACGGCCGGGGTCAGGACTGGTCCTCGCCCGTCTCCCGGGCGCAAGCGCCGCCCGTCACCCGGTCCAGGGCCTGGGCCAGTTCCTTGGCGTCCACGGGTTTGCTCACGTAGCCGTTCATGCCGGCGGCGAGAAACCGCTCCCGGTCCCCGGCCATGGCGTAGGCGGTCATGGCGATGATGGGGATCGCCGCCTTGGGCCCCAGGGCGGCGTCGCCCCGGATGGCCAGGGTGGCGGCCACGCCGTCCAGCACCGGCATCTGCACGTCCATGAGGATGCAGTCGTAATCGGCCACGGCCAGCCGGGCCACGGCCTCGGCCCCGTTCTCGACCAGATCCACGGTATGGCCGGCCTTTTCCAGCATCCGGGCAAAGCTCATGAGACTGACCGCGTCGTCCTCGGCAAGGAGCAGGCGCAGCTTGGCGTCGCCCAGGGTTTTCTGGGCCGGCTGCCTGGCGTCGCCGGCGTCGCAGGCCACGGCCAGGGGCAGGGAGACGGTCATGACCGTGCCCAGCCCCGGCGTGCTGTCCACGCAGATTTCGCCGCCCATGAGCCGCGTCAGCCGCCGCACGATGGACAGCCCGAGGCCCGCGCCGCCAAAACGTCGCACATACACGCCCTCCACCTGGCCAAAGGGCTCGAAGATGGCCTCAAGCTGCTCGTCGGCAATGCCGATGCCGCTGTCGGTCACCGTGAAAAGCACCCGAAAGGCGGCGTCAAAGCGGGTGGACGCCGGGCTGATGTCCAGGCTGACCGCGCCCGAGTCGGTGAATTTGACCGCATTGCCGACCAGATTGAACAGAATCTGGCGCAACCGGACGTCGTCGGCCAGGAAGCGTTCGGGCAGCCCGGGCCCCAGGGTGACGCCCAGGGCGAGGCCCTTTTCCCGGGCCGGCAGGGCGAAAAGGTCCAGGACCGCCTCGCGCAGCTCGGACGGGGAACAGGGTTCCCGGCGGATGGACAGCCGGCCGGACTCCACCAGGGACAGGTCGAGGATATCGGAGAGCAGGCGCGTCAGGCGCTGGGACGACTTGACGGCGTTTTCCACGTATTCCGACTGCTCGCCGTCCAGGTCGGTGGTGACCAGGAGCTGGAGCATGCCCAGCACGCCGTTTAACGGGGTGCGGATTTCGTGGCTCATGTTGGCCAGGAATTCCGACTTGGCCCGGCTGGCCGCCTCGGCCGCCCTCTTGGCCGCCACCAGCCGCCGGTCGGCCCGCATGCGCTCGATGATCTGGGCGCAGGCCTCGATGACGGGACGCAGCAAGGCCGCCTGGGCCTCCGTCAAAGCGCCTTCCCGGCCGGACAGGCCGATAACGCCCAGGCATTCCCGGCCGTGCTGGAGCGGGATGTCCCAAAACGGCTCCGGGCCGGGCTGGTCCGGGGAAGCGGCGGCGAGGGCCGGGCCGTCGGCCTCCAGGGACCGGCAGGCGGCCGAGGCCGCCGCCTGAAGCTCGGCCATGGACGGGAAGGCCAGGCCCTGGGGCGGCCGGTCGGCGCGCTGCCGTCTGACGTCCTCGTCCCAGGCGCTGTTGGCCAGGGCCAGGCAGTACCGGGCGGGCCGGCCGGCCTCGTCCTCGCGCAGCTCGGCCACATAGCCGCACCGCCCGCCGCCAAGGTACAGCAGCTCGGTCAGGGCCAGGTCAAAGATCGCCTGGGCGGTCTGACCGGCCACATAGGCCCCGCGGATGCGGGCCACGGCCTCGTTCACGGCGCTTTGGCGGCGTTTTTCCTCGGCCGTGCGCTGGCGATCGGTGATGTCGCGAGCAAACACCAGGCTCGACGGGCTGCCCTGGAAATCGAAGGGCACGGCCACGGCCTCCACCGGCACGGCCGTGCCGTCCAGTCGCAGATAGGCCAGCTCGATGCTGCCCTGGGGCAGGCGCTCGGTGTTGACGCGACGGATGCGGTGTCGCACGATTTCCCGGGAATCGGGATGCATACGGGGGAGGATCTCCTGGCCAAGCAGCTCCTCGGGAGTCCTTGCGCCGAAAAGACGCACCGCAGCCGGGTTGACCAGGGCAAAGCGGCCCTGGCTCTGGACGATGATGGCGTCCGGGGCGGCGTCCACGAGCTGGCGCAACCGGATCTCGCTGGCAGCCAGGGCCGTCTCGGCCCGTTTGCGCTCGGTGATGTCCAGGCCGTAGATGTTGGCATAGCCGCGCCGGGGCACGGGATTGACCGACATGGCGAAGAACCGGTCGCCGACCGCAAGCTCGGCCCCGACCAGGCGGCCCTCGGCCAGGGCCTGCCTGGCCAGGGGCCGCAGGGCTTCGGGGAGCGGCTGCCCCGGACCGCTGTCCAAGGCCGCCAGCAAGTCCTGGCTGGACGGGTTGGCGAAAACGACGGTCAGATCCGGGGTAACGCGCAGGACCGGATTGGGGTTTTCCCCGGGGAACCGGGCCATGTCCAGCAGGGCCTGTTCGGCCTGCTTGCGCTCGGAGATGTCCAGGGCGTAGGCCACCCGGGACTCCGGCCGGCCGGCGGCGTCCCGCAGCACGGTCACCTCGACGAGCACCGGAAACCGGCTGCCGTCCTTGCGGATGTGGGTGGTTTCCAGGATGCCGTGGCCGGCGGCGTCGAAGCCGGCGATGGCGACGGCGGCGGCGTCCCATTGCTCGGGCGGGATCAGCGAATGCAACGGCCGGCCGATCAGTTCCTCCGGCCGGTAGCCGCGCTGCCGGGCAAAGGCCTGGTTGACCTCGATAAAGGTGTTGTTGGCCGCCTTCACGTGCGCCAGGCCGAAATCGGAGCTCTCGAACACCCGACTCCAGCGGCGGGCCTGCTCCTCCAGGCGGTTACGTTCGGTGACGTCGTTGGCCACTTCCAGAATGGAGGCCGGCCGGCTGGCGGCGTCGCGATTGAGCACCCAGGTCACGGCCAGATCCACGGCCCGGCCGTCCTTGGCGGTCTTGCGCAGCTCGCCTGACCAGTGCCCCTGGCGCAACAGCTGGGCCATGATGGCCTCGATGGGCTGGGAAAAGACGGTGTGGAGCAGCTCGTGGGACACCTGCCCCTCGGCCTCGGCCCGGGTCCAGCCGAAAAGGCGTTCGGAGCCGGTATTCCAGTAGGTGATGCGTCCATCGAGGTCGCGCACCATGACCGTGGCCAGATCGAGCAGCCGAGCTTTCTCGCGCAGCTCCTCGGTGCGCTGGGCCACCAGATCCTCCAGCTCCCGCTTGCCCCGGCGCAGCACGGCCTCGGCCTGCTTGAGCGCCGTGATCTCGGAAAACGTCAGCACCACCCCGTCCACTCCCCCCTGGGGGGAACGGAAGGGATAGGCCCGCATGAGATGCCAGCGCCCGTCGCAGGAAACCACTTCGCGCTCCACGATGCCGCCGCCGTCCAGCACCCGCCGACAGTCGTCCGGCAGTTGAGCGGAATCGAAGGTGGTCTTGACCTGGTCCACGGGCCGGCCGGCGTCGGTGGCGATGAGATGGAACAGCTGGGTCGCGGCCGGCGTGAACCGCACCACCGTCAGGTCGGCGTCGAGAACCACGGTGCCGATATTGGTGGCGGCCAGCAGGTTTTCCACGAAGCTCTGGGCCTTGGCCAGTTCCTCGATCTTGCGCTGCAGCTCGGTGTTGAGGAAAGTCAATTCCTCGTTGAGGGACTGCAGCTCCTCCCGCGAGGCGTCCATCTCCTCGTTGGAAGATTGCAGTTCCTCGTTGCTGCTGACCAGTTCCTCGTTGGAGGCGCGCAGCTCCTCGGTGAGGGTTTCGTACCGGGAGACGGCCCGCTGCAACTGGTCGCCCAGGCGTTCGATCTCGCTCTCGTAGCGGATGACCAGCGCGGTCTCAGATGCGCAGGCCAGCTCCGCAGGCGGCGAGGCCGAACCTCCCCTCGATGGCCGCTCGAAACTGAGCAGCACAAAGGCCGGATGCCCCTTGGCGTCGGGCATGGGACAGGCCCGCAGCATGACGCCTTCCCGGTCGGTTTCATCCAGGGCCACCGGCCCGCGGACCTGTTCGACGCCCTCGGCCAGGACCGCTTCCAGGGACTGGCGCAGGCACGGACGCAGCGGCTTGCGCACCAGTTTGTGCACGTTCAGGCTCGGCGCGCCGGCCCCGAGTTCCAGATAGGGATTGAGGTCGCCGACCAGGCGCAACACCCGTCCGTTGGGATCGATCAGGACCGACGGCGGAGCGTAGCGGGCCAAAAGCGCCGCCTCGGCCACGCCTTCGGGATCGGGAAGCGCGATCTGGGCTCGCTGCGCCATCGGCATCCCCCCGACCCGGGCTGCGGCCAGGTAGCCGGAAGGCAGGTCGAAGGCTCCGGCAGCCGAGGCCTTGCGCTGGTACAGGCGCCATTTCTTGTCCACCGTGGTGAAAAACGGCTGGGCCGCGCCGATGGTTTCGGCCGGCCCCAGCAGCAAAAAGCCCCCCGGCCGCAAGGCGTGGGTGAAAAGCGAAAGCACCTTGGCCTGGACGTCCGGGTTGAGATAGATCAGGAAATTGCGGCAGACGATCAGGTCCATGCCGAGAAACGGCGGGTCGCGCAGCAGATTGTGCACGGCAAAGACGATGTCCTCGCGCAGCTCCGGGGCCATGGCGCAGTCCTGGTCCGAACACCGGCAAAAGGCCGCCGTCCGCGCCTCGCCGATGCTCTCCACCACACGCCGGGGATAGACGCCCTTTCGGGCGGTTTCCAGGGCCTTGGCGTCCAGGTCCGTGGCAAAAATCTTGATCGGCCGGTTCTCGCCGCGCGCGCACAGCTGCTCGGCCAGGATCATGGCCACGGAATAGGCTTCCTCGCCCGTGGAGCAGCAGGCCACCCAACTGCGCAGCACCTCGCCCGGGCCGAGGTTGTCCAAAAGGGACGGCGCGACCAGTCCGCCGAGCAGTTCAAAGACCTCCGTATCGCGGAAAAACGCCGTCACCCCGATGAGCAGATCGCCAAACAAGCGAGTGCGCTCTCCGTCGTCCCCGGCCAGTTTCCCGGCATACTCGGCCAGGCTGGCCGCGCCGGCCAGGAGCATGTGCTTGTGCAGCCGGCGCAGCACGGTGCTCGTCTTGTAGCCGCGCATGTCGTGGCCGGTATGTTCGAAAAGGAGCTGGTAGATGCGCTCCAGGGCAGCGGACTCCGCTTCCCCGGAGGGATCGGGAAAGCCGGGCGGCTTTCCCCGGCCAAGGCGGGCCATGGTCCTGGCCAGAAACGGGCCGATCTCCGCCGCCGGCAGCACCATGTCGGCCAGTCCGGTGGCCGCCACACTGGAAGGCATGCCGTTTTGCAGCGCCGAGTCGGGCCGTTGAATGACGACCACGCCGCCGACGGCATGGACGTCGCGGACGCCGATCACTCCGTCGTTGCCGGCTCCGGACAGGATGACGGCCGCCGCGCCCGGCCCCTGATCCTCGGCCAGGGAGCTCAAGAACCGGTCGATGGTGTGGCGCACGGGTTCTTCGCCAAGGGGCGTCAACGTGAGAACCCCGCCGTGAATGACCACCTCGTGCCCGGACGGTAGTACGTAGACGGTCCCAGGCCGGGGCTGCTCGCCCCCGGCCATCTCCACCACCGGCAGGTTGCCGGCTGTGGTCAGCACTTCGGCCAACCGGCTCTTGGCGTCCGCCGGCAAATGGGTGACGATCACCAGTGCGGCCGCGAAATCGCGCGGCAGCCCGTCAAGCAGTGCGGTCAGGGCCGGCAGCCCCCCGGCCGACGCCCCGACGCCAACAACCGGAAACCCGAGGCGTCTTTCGGCTTCCGGGGCTTGCGGGGCAGATCCATCAACATCCATGCGGCACTCCAAAGGGGCTGCCCGACGATTCACGGAGGAATGCCCGACGCCAGTCGTAGCCCTTGGGCCCAGGCATTTCCTGTCCGGTTCTCGGGAATGAGTTTCATTCCTACCACCGGCCCTGAACCGGGGCAACTCCCGCAATACGACCCGACGCCACCACCCGAAGAAAGCCCGCCGCCGCCGGGATGCCACGCGGGCCGTCACGCGGCCATGGCCGCGTGGCAAGCGACCAGGGCGCGGCGAGGGGCCCGCGTGCCCTCGGGTACGGCCTGGCCGGCATGGTCCGCCCGGCCGCAGCCGCGAAGCGCGTCCCTGCGCAATGAAACAAAGCCCCCGGGCCGGGCGGCCGCGCAGGACCGTTTGCCGCGTCCATACCGTGCCCGCGTCGGGTGGAAAGTCAGCAGGCCCAGGGGCATGCAGGATTGCGCCTGGACTGTCTCGCAGGATGTGCTATAATAGCACTTGATTCCTACCGTGACAGTAGGTATACGGCCGACTTCAATTTGATTTTACCACGAGGAAAACCATGGAAGATTATTTGCAGAGTGCCTTGGAAATCGTGAAGGCGCAAGCCGGATCGCGCCCCATGACGGAAGACGAAATTTTAAGCATGGTCAAATCCGTGGCCAGCGGTATTGCGGCTCTGACCTCTGCCCAGCCTATGCCAGGAAAAGAAGAGAACGCCGCTCCGATCATGGACCCCAAGAAGGCCATCAAGGAAGCGTCCATCACCTGCCTTGAATGCGGCAAGTCCTTCAAGGTCATCACCAGGAAGCATCTTGCTTCCCATGGCCTGACCCCGGAAGAGTACCGGGCCAAGTACGGATTCAAGAAGACCCAGGCCCTGGCTTGCAAGTCCTTGGCCCGGGAGCGCCGCGCCAAGATGAAGGACATGAAGCTGTGGGAGCGTCGCAAGAAGGCTGAATAGAGCCACGCTGCTCCGACCGTTGCGGCGTTGGGCCCGGGCTCTCCCGGGCCGAGGCCGCGACGGCCAGTCCCCCTCCCCGCCGTCCGCTCCTGCCGGTGCTTCCGGCCTCGGACACGACCCGACAGCGCTGTCGTTGTCCTGGATGCTTTCCCCTAGACCGCAGCCACGGCCCGTCGCCTGACCGGCCTTAGTTTTTCAACTACCGGCCCAGCCATCACCTGATGGCTGGGCCAGTAGTTTTCGTGGCGTCGCGTCTGGGAACCGGCCGGCCGCCACCTGCGCCGACAGGGAGGCGATGAGATCGCGACAGCAGGCTTGGCCAGACATCCGGTACGCCACGAATCGAGACCGCTGCGCGACGGGTCGTCCTGCCGCCGCGCGCAACGCTTGCGGGCCAACGGGAATTTCTAGGAAAGATGGGTGGTTGGCAGTCCCTGCGTACGGGGCTCCAGGGGAATAGGGATCACCGGACGGTGCGCCGTCGGATCCCCCGACAACATCCCGGTTGCTGCCGCCGGATCAGTCCATGCAGACTTCGACGTGCCGCAACACTTCTTGCACAACAAATTCGGCGGATACGACGTTGGTCAGGAGCGCATTCAATTCCATGGCCTCGGAATAGTTTCCGCTCGCAATAAGCGCGTCCACAGCGTCCGTAACGAGCTGCTCACAAACACTTCCATCTTTGACATGCACCAACGGTTTTCCCATGTTCTTACCAGTACCACATTTTACAAGCACCGCAAGCCGTCTGCGGCCTTGATCAGCAAGAAAATTTTCATATTGCCCGTCAGCCGGGCCAAGACCCTCGGCCGCGTCCGGCCCAGGCGGCCAGGCCCGGGCGCGGCCCCAGGCCTGGCGCCGCCGCGTGGGCACCAGACGCGAAGCGGCCAGTGGACCTTGGCGCGAGCCTCTCCGGGCGACTCCGGCCCGG